>NZ_JBLZRT010000015.1:0-41968 GCF_048564745.1 Microcystis sp. | reverse complement strand
TCTAACACTTTCTGGTATAGTTCACTTATCATTTTCGTTATTTAGGTCATATATGGTAAATATGACTTATCTTTTTTTGGAGTCTGTATCTGTATTCCATGCTACATAAGCTTTTCAGCTTGCTTGTCCCCCTGTCAGGGTAGTAACACAACCGGGTAAGTCAGGAACATAAGCAGAATAATTATTTTCAGCTTTTTCGATAATAATCGCATAACGCACGATTTCTATTCCTCAATTATTTGATTTAATTTTTCCTTGAAAATCGTTTCTATTTCTTTATAGGACATCGTTTGAGGTGCGGGATATTTAAACCCGTCTTTTTTTCGGCTTAATAATACTCCTAGTGCTTCACTAAAAATAGCTTCTTCGTTTCGATGTTCCGAAAGATACTGACGGAGTTCTGCGTTAGTCATTTCCGAAGGTGATTTTTTCATAATTCAAAGTTCCAATTCCCCTGTTCATCGATTAAAATGATTAGAAAGCAATTGACAGATAAAGATAGCGGTATTTTTCTATCAAGGAAAAGTTTTGTAAATTTCTCTACGATGTGCGACTCGTTGACAGATGATGGTTTGATTGGGTTTATCAATAGTCAGTCCAATCCTATAATCTGCAACTCTAATTTTATATTTATCTTTATGTCCTTTCATTTTATCGAGATAGCCTAATTCAAAAGGATTATCGGTTTCTAACTCGGAAAATACGATCAACTCAATACGAGATTGTATGTCTTTTGGCAAAGAGGTTAATTCTTTTAAAAATCTCTTGTTGTATTCAACCTTCTACATTTTTATTTTTAAGCAATTCTAAATATTGTAAGGCTTTTTCTTTGTCTAGGATTTGATCATTTTCAACTTCTTCGATGAGTTTTCCTAGTCCGTAATCCTCTAGGATTTCTTCGATTTTTTCAAATTCAGCAATGGAAATCTGAACGGCAATCGGCTTTTGATCCTTGTCTAATACATAGCTTTTGTTAATTTCTAGCATTTGGTTTTCCCTCCGATACAATTCTTAAAAATTGGCTGTAACCTTTATATGTTACATTTTACAAGTCTCGACGCGAGAGAAGAGTTCCTAACTTTGTCCAATGACGAAAAGGAGGTGTCCTAGGGGTGCTTTTACTCCCCCAAGGGAGGTGTCCTAGGGGTGCTTTTAGGTCAAAAGTAACATCCCTTCCCCTGTATATCCAGCTATTATTCACTCGCCAGCCTACTCTATCTCCGAAAGCGTCCCAAACTCTTCTATTATACTCCCGCGTCCCACCGAGTTCGCGGTAGAGTTCGCGGTAGATTTTCGCCTGCACGGAAAAACCAAAGCGACCGCCACTATATTTAACCCATAATTGGTCAATGGTTCGCAAATCCTCGCAGGGAAAATTATCGATATCCTCTTCCCGTAACCATCCCTCTTTTGTTCGGTTGGCAGCCTGTAGCATCACGACTCTTGTTTCCTCGTCCGCTTCTTTCCATTGCTGTTGTTCCAGTAAATCCCGTAGCTTCCTGTAATCGATTCCTTTCTCGCTTTTAAGTTCGATTTCTGGCGGTGCTGCGGGTTTCGGGGTTTCTGTTATCGTTTTCGCCGACTCGCCATTTATCGGTTCCGTTTTAGGGGACGGTAGGACGGGTTGTTGTGCTAATTTTCGATTAATTCTGTCGTAATCTTGCCAGTATTTAGGTCTGGTTGTATCCAAAGCCAGAACTCGTCTCATCAACTGTCGCGCTTCCTCTAGCTTTCCCTCCACTTCCAACTCTAAAGCTTCCACTCGCAATAACTCTATATCGGGAGTCTTTGCCTGTTTCGGTAACAGAATCAGATGATTTTTATAATGCGGTTCGACAATAGAATGGAGAGTTTGCGGGGGTTTGTTGTGTTGTCGGTTGATTTCTGGAATCCTTTCGCGGAGACGATTACAGAGTCTTTCTACCGTGGCGCAGTTATTTTCCCCTTGGATTCGTAAAGCCTCTAGAAGTGAATAGGTAAAGGAACCCTGTTGTAGTTCGGGAATTTCGTAGGATTCCTCCGTCGGACTACAGGAAGCGATGGTTATCACTCCCTGTTGCTTTTGCCAGCCTACGGATTTATTGCTAAAGTCGTTCTCGTTGCGACAGGTATCGAGAAAGAGAATGATATTATCTGCACCGCATCTCCGTAAACGTTGGGTAACGTAATTGAGGGGAATGGTCGTCTGTTCGATTAAGGTTGGGTGTCCCTCGCTGGGAACGAGGTAATCCTGTCCCTGATGGCGTAATCCGTGGCCACTGAAGAAAAACCAGAAGTTATCGCCGGTTTCCAAGCGTTGCGACTCGAAAAAGTCGTGCAGGAAAGCCATTAGATTTGTGTACGTCGGTTTCGTCTCCTGTTGGGAACCATTCGGCGCGGTTATTGGGTCAGACTCATCGGTAAACAGGAAAACTTCGTCAAAATTAATTTCGTCACGACAATAACGCGCCATCTCTACCGCGTCCTGCTTGGCACATTTGAGCGGTTTCAAGCGTTTGTATTGATTTATCCCGATAATTAACCCATGATTCGCCATTAGTCTGCGGTCGGTGTGTTTTTCTCGTCTCGCTTGAATTTTAGGGTTAATCCGCCTTTGGTGCCGGTCTTAATCCCCGTCCCTAATAATTTTACTTCACCTTCTCCGGTAATCTCTACGCAAAGCTCTACTTCATCGAGTTTAAAACCGGTTTGTTGGTTGACCTGTTTCTGTGCTTGATTGAAGACTTTGCCGATAAGCTGGAGAAAATGGGAAAGTTCTGTCTCTAGCTTCTCTATGCTCACTTTTACGCCACGAGTCTCAGCTTCGGTGATAGTTTTCCTCGTGTCCCAGGGATTGTCATAGGTGTCGTTTCCTTTCGCATCTTTATCGGGGGTGACGGGGGTATCTTCTGCGGTGATAATCCAAATAGTTTCTTCTGGCATAGCGCTCTCGTTTTTCGGCAATGGTTCTCCTTTATTATTCTAGTTACCCATTGCTAACTCACCTATAGAGATAGGGGTTAATAGTCCCAAAAAAGGGGGTTTAAATACCCCCAAAGCTCATAAGTTTTATGTTTTAGAGTATTGGTTTTAAACCGTTTCTACCAAGGGACGGGTTAACTTATCCAACTGTTGGGTTAACAGACTCAGGAATAAACCCACATCGGTGACAATACCCACGGATTCTACGGAACCTCGATCGCTTAATTTTGTCACCACGGCCGGGTTAATATCAACACAGACCATTTTTACCCCCGCCGGTGTCATATTGCCCACACCGATGGAATGGAGCATACTAGAGAGCATGAGAATCATGTCTGCACCTTGAATTAAGCGGGAATATTCTTCCTGTGATTTAATTAAATCCATCTCCGTATCCGGAAGCGGACCATCATCGCGAATTGAACCGGCCAAACTGAAGGGGACATTATTCTTGACGCATTCATACATTACGCCTTTTGTCAATACCCCGGCCGATACAGCTTTGGCGATGCTGCCGTGGCGACGGATGAGGTTGATAATCTTGAGGTGATGACGATGGCCACCGCGCACCGGGATGCCTTTCTGCATATCTACCCCTAAAGAAGTACCCATGATCGCCTGTTCCATGTCGTGAACTGCGATCGCATTTCCCCCCAGTAAAGCGTGAACGTAACCATCGCGGATTAAACGGGAGAGATGTTGCGCTCCTCCAGTGTGAATGACCACCGGACCTGCCGTTACTACCACTTTACCGCCCTGGTCGCGAATTTTACGCATTTCCCAGGCAATCTGCTCCACGGTTAACTCGACTCGGCGCTCGCTGGAAACCCCCGCACCCATAAAGGTAAATTCCTGGGTGCTGTTGCGTTGTTCCCTGGATTCCGCCTGTCGGATAGTACGGATGCCCTCAACTCCCACCATAACGCGATCGCCAGCTTTTAAATCCCGCAGCAGAGTACATTTCGCTGTTTTGCCTTCCGGACCTTCAGTGACGACGATGGCTGCATCCATGCGTTGATTTTCCACCCGCACCCATTCACAGTTAACCCGCACTTCCGTGGGATAGATGGTGCTGACATAAAAATCATCGGGAGCGACCCCATCTTGTGCCACCACTGCGGTATTGACATCACAGATTTCTTGGGGACGAGCGGCCGCACCGAGGTCGATCAATTGTACCATGATCTCCTCCATTACCTCGTGAGAGGGTGCAGAAACCCGCACTTCGGCCGAGGAGGTACTTTGGCGCTCAATCCCTAAGGTGAAGTTTAAAACCTTGAAGCTGCCGCCATTTCCCACCACAACATCGAGAGCTTTATTCATAATTCCCGCGTCGAGCAGATGACCTTCTAACTGGAGAATGCGACTTTCAATGGTGACATTAGCGTGATGGTCTGGAATTAAGGGTTCGGTGGTACGCAGGGTTAAACATTTAGCGGCTCCTCCTGCTTTTAAAAACTCCGTTAGGGGAGTTTGTACCACTTCAAACCCTTTTGCAGCTAAGTTATGTTGTAAATCGTCACTAATTTTATTCATGACGATTACTTGACCGATATTTACTGCATTACAAGCAAAGTTAACCGCATCGGCTTCTTCAACGATAATGCGTTTTTCTTCGGGAATTTTTAACTCAATTAACCGATTAGAATAGGCATCAAAAGCATCGGGATAGTAGAGTAGATAACCGCCACTAAGGGGACAAAAACAGGTATCAAGGTGATAGAAACGTTCATCGATTAAACGTAAAGATAAAACCTCAATATCGAGCCATTTAGCGATTAAAGGGTGGGAATCTAACTCAGTTCTGAAGCCATATCCTGCCCATAACCAACGTCCTTCCCGATCTAATAATGCGTCTCCTGCACCTTCAAAGGGTAAATCTTTTGGCAGTTCGTGAACCGTAAAACCGTTATCTTCAAACCACTGTTTAAAATAGGGTTCTTCTCCCTGTCTTTCTTTGTGTAAAAAGCGACTGAGAACTACAGTTTTTTCCAGAACTAAACCTGCATTAGCGGTAAAAACCATGTCGGGCCAGCCTTTTTCTGGTGGGACTAAATCCACAAGCGCCCGATCTTTGAGAATATGATAAAGCTGCTGCCATTGTTGCCTAGCTTTTTCCTGGGAAGATTTGTGAATGTTGCCCTCCATCCAAGGATTAATCACATAATCCACATCGTAATGATCGGGAGAACACATCAAAAAGCGAATGGTTTCAGTCATATTTTTTGACAATGAATATTCAGTATAAGTAGTCTGGAGATAAGTTTAGACCAATCTTCCATTATACTCTACTTTGCCCCGAAATGTCACTAAACCTAAGATTAGGACAATTACCGCTCTACAAGCTAAAAACAGCCCAGTTTTAGCCGATAACTGACGGCTAGAAGCTTAAATCATTGTAAATCCTGATGTTTAAATAACCCCATAAATTTCGATTTGCGTCCGTGTTCCTTAATTAAATTTTCCCGATAAGTTTGCCATTCTTCCCGTCTTCCTGACATATAAAAGGCATTACGAGCTTTTTTTAGCCATTTAATCGCTTCTTCGTAGCGATCAGCCTTTTTTTCGTCCAGTATCTTTTCCGCAGCAGGACGTACATGATCGATCACCCAGTTAGGATCGACGGTAGCAGCCGCATCCATTATCCGCCAAATTAGGTGAGACTGCACATAGGAATTATTAGAAACGACTTTAATTGCATCTCTAACTAGGGTTTGCGGCAAAAAGTTTTTCGTGGGGGTAGGGTGTGGGCTTCGGCCGTGAGCTCAGCCGAACGGGTGTGGGGTGTGGGGTGTAGGGTTTTACCGATTTTCATCTGGTCAATTACCTAATTTTCAGGGAAAAAGTCCCTGAATTTTCCCCCCGATCACTCCCATATTTGGTACTTTTTGATTGACAAAAAGTCTAAAAGTTTTACCCAACAAGGTTTTTAGATTTATTCAGCAAGTCCTAACTAAATTTTCGTGGAGAAATATATCGATTTTAGCCTCTGTGGAACGTCCACCGCTAAACCGGTTGGGTTGACCCAAGGAAACCCAACAAAAAGTCATGAGAGCAGGGGAATAGCGATCGCCATTCGGGAGAAGAATAATGTCTGGGGGAAGTTCAGTTATTAACCGAATTAAGCTGTTTTTGCAGTGCCACAATGCGATCGCTTGTAGCTGGATGGGTGCTGAGAATTGTCGGGGTAGAACCCCCCTGTTGTGCTAATTTTCGCATAAAGGAGATCATCGCCGTGGGTTCATAACCAGCCCTGGCCAAATTTTTTAAACCCAGTCGGTCCGCTTCTAATTCATCCTTGCGACTGTTTGGCAAACTGTAGGCGAGATTAACCCCCAATTGTACCCAAGTTTTTGTCTCTAATCCCGCCGCACTGAGAAGTCCTTGAGCGAGGGCAGTATTGCGTAATTGGGTGATAGAATGACGACCGACGATATGGCCGATTTCATGGGCAATGACGCTGGCTAATTCTGCCTCATTATCAGTAGTTTTAATCAATCCCGTGTGTAAATAGACAAATCCGCCCATAGTTGCGAAGGCGTTAATGCTATTGTCGCGCACCACTTGAAAAGTGTAGGGAAGGTCAGGGCGATCGCTAGTTGTGGCTAATCGCTGCCCGATTTCTTGGACATATTGGTTAATTCTGGCATCTTTGGACAGTTTCACCTTACCTGATTCTAATAAACCTTGATTAATCTGCCTACCGATGGCGACTTCCTGCTGAGGAGAAATAGTGGAGAGTTGAATAACTTGCACACCCCGAAAAAGTAAATCCATCCACGAGAGCGCGAAACTGGTTTGGGGATTGATAATCCCGATACTCAGGCTCAGCAGCAGAGAAATGATTGTTAATAGCCAAAAACGGTAGAAAATAGGGCGCATAGACGATTCGATCCCATAAAAACCTCATTCCCATTCTAGACAGTCCCTATCACCCTTTGTCTGTTACTGTCCCCGATTGGTTTGATAGACGTAAAAGTTAAATAAATCGAATAAACTGCCAACAAAAGCAAAAGTAACAGCGATGGTTAACATTCCTTGTAGGGGATAACCGCCACCGAAAATGGTTAAAAATTGCAGAATTTGGCTAAAAACAGTCTGAGAAACCCAAGTAAAGCCGGGGACGTGACTGGTGGCCAATAAAGCAGTTAAAATCGAACCCACCAGGAGGACGGGGGCAACAAAACTTAATAGGGTGGAAAATAGCAGAGAACGGAGCAAAGTAAGCATGGGTGCTGATCTCCAGAGAATTGGGGGGCGATCGAACGGGAATAAGAATTTATACTCGCTCCCCTCTAGGATATACGTTCATCTCCGATAGGGACGGTTTTTTAAAAAATCTTAAAATATCATTAAGATTCTTGGTTAAGAAAAATATAGCAGAGGAAGTCCCCACAGGAGCGTACACCGGTGGGGATGCAGCGACTGCCTCCTTTCCGCTTGCTCAAATCCTCTGCTATAACGTTGACCATTAACTGCCCGAAGCGGATAAAACCAGAGGATGATAGAAAAGTTAGAATTACCCTTTCATCTATGACCCTAGATATTATCCCCGAAGGGGAAGAACGCAAAGTAGAAGCTGTCAGTAGTGCCGCTATTGATGGGGCGCCGATCGCCTATATTGTCGTCTTAGCCGCCATTGTCACTACCCTTTCTTTTATTCCCTTCTCCATTGTCCTCGCTTCCGGCGGTAGTATGCCCCTCAGTCAAGCGGTTTTTCCCCTCTTGGGTTGGTTACTCGGCCCGATCGCTGGGGCGATCGCTAGTGGCATTGGGTCCTTAATTGGGGCTTTCCTTGCCCCCTACACGGCAGGAATTCCCGCTATTTCGGTCTTTGGGGCGATTTTGTCTAGTTTTGTGGCGGGAACGATGGTTTTAGGCAAAAAACGCCGTTATTGGTGGTTAGGATTGACGTTAATTTTTCTGATTCCCCTGTTTATCTACGCTAACCGGGCGATCGGACTGAACGGTATTTCGCCACGAGTCTTTATTGCCGGGGCTTTCGTCGATTGGTCGGCTTTGGTATTATTTATCCTACCAACCCGGACTCTGTTTACCCATTGGATCAAAGGTAGTAATTTTGTCCTAGTAGCGGCGGGAATTTTTGGCGGTACTTGGACCGCCAGCGGCCTCTCCCATTTGGGGGCCGTCGCCATTACCTACTCGATTTTTAACTGGCCAGAAGAAGTCTGGATCGCTTTAATTGGGATCGTTCCCATAGAAAATCTGATTCGTTCCCTCGTCGGTATGGTGATCGGTTGTGGTGTCATTGCCGGTTTACGGGCGATCGGTTTGGTCAAATCACGAGAGGCGATCTACTAAAATGGAAGTTTTCCTTTTGGGGAGTGGGGAGTAGGGGCGGACTCAACGGGAAGAATTCCTGCGTTGCGTCCAACCCGACAGCGAAAAAAAAGCGAACTAGCGTTTTAGCCAACTCATCATCGCCCGCAGATCCTGACCGACTTCTTCGATCGAATGTTCTGCCTCTTGACGACGCATAGCGGTGAACCCCGGTTTACCTGCTTGATTTTCGAGGACAAACTCTCTGGCAAATTGTCCCGATTGAATTTCCCGGAGGATTTTCCGCATTTCGGCCTTAGTCGCTTCCGTCACCACCCGCGGACCGCGAGTATAGTCACCGTACTCGGCTGTATTGGAAATACTATCGCGCATTTTGGCTAAACCGCCCTCGACGATCAGATCGACGATCAGTTTTACCTCGTGTAAACACTCAAAATAGGCTAATTCGGGTTGATAACCAGCTTCCACGAGGGTTTCAAAGCCAGCTTTAATTAAAGCACTTAAACCGCCGCATAATACTGCCTGTTCGCCAAAAAGGTCGGTTTCTGTTTCCTCGCGGAAAGTGGTTTCCAAAACCCCAGCCCGAGTGCCACCGATACCTTTAGCGTAGGCCATTGCCCGATCGCGTGCTTGGCCGGTAGCATCTTGATAGACGGCGAATAAACAGGGGACCCCTTGACCTTGTTCGTAGGTGCGACGGACGAGATGGCCCGGTCCTTTGGGGGCGACCATCACCACATCGACATTATCTGGGGGAACCACTTGACCAAAATGAATATTAAAGCCGTGGGCAAAAGATAACACCTTGCCTGCGCTTAAATTCGGGGCAATTTCGTTGATATAAATCGTTTTCTGCACTTCATCTGGTAAGAGGATCATGATCCAGTCGGCAATTTTAGCGGCTTCGGCCACATCATAAACCGGAATACCAGCTTCTTTGGCTTTGATTGCCGATTTACTGCCGGGATATAGACCAACAATCACATTAACGCCACTATCCTTGAGATTTAATGCGTGGGCATGACCCTGGGAACCATAACCAATAATAGCGATCGTTTTTCCCGCTAATAAATCTAAATTGGCATCCTCATCATAGTACATTCGTGCCATCGAACTCGCTCCTTAACTTCTTTTGTCACTATGCAAACTCCTAATTATACGCGAAAATCACGCCTGTCAGAAGCATTCGATCGCCTATTTCTAGGAGTCAAGAAAAAATAGTGCCTAGAAAAATTGAAATTTTCTTGAGATATTTGGGTAATCTAACTAGGGAAAGCTGACTTGATCTAGTTGAGCAGAAGGGGGGGGATAATGGCCAATTTTTAGCTTGGACTTGGTTCTTTCAGCAAAATTGATTACAATATCACTATCATTAAGCACTTCCTCTCCTCCTATCCAGTTAGGATTAACCTCGGTCTGAACACAGATAATCAGGTTAATATTAGTGCAGAAATAGCTTCTCTCTCCTTCGATTTTCACCGGTTCTGGGTAATTTACCCAGTTAGGATCGTTTATAGACTGATTTACTGCCTTGAGCGATACTAGATAAAATCAGGTGAAAAGATCAAGATTATTGGCTTTGTTGATCACCAATTCCCTTAGAGCTGCCCCAGAAAATCTATGGTAAGTTTTTTTAAGAAGCTATTGACAAAAAAAACTCAAGGTATTGGGTTAGAGATTACCCCAGAGCGCATTAACGTGGTTCAGATGGCCAAACAGAAACAAAATTATAAATTAGTTAAATGTTGTTCGTCGGATATCCCAGAAGGCATCTTTGAGGAGGGAAAAATCGTCGATTCCGTCGCTTTAGCGGAATTAATCCAAGAAGTCCTCAAGGAAAATAAAATTAACAGCAAACGAGTCGCTACTGCTGTCCCCATGCGCGAGTCAATTATCCGGATTATCCCTATTCCCTCGGAATTGGACGAGGAGGAATTGCGCGATCTGGTCTTAAATCATCAAGCTAATTTATACCTTCCCTATCCGCGGGAGGAAGTGGATATCGACTACCAAAAACTGGGCTACTTTCAGGATGAAGACGGGATCGAAAAGGTGCAGGTTTTGCTGGTAGCTACTCGTCGGGAGATCACCGATGCCTATATGGAAACCCTGCAACGGGCAGGATTACAGGTAGATGTGCTAGAAATTAATAGTTTTGCCCTAATTCGGACGATTCGCGATCAGTTGCGACAGTTTAGTTCCAATGAAGCTACCGTTATTGTCGATATAGAATTTGATAACACGGAAATTGCCATCGTGGTGGACGGCGTTCCCCAATTTTCCCGCACTGTCCCCATCGGCACTTTCCAGCTACAAAATGCCATTTCCAGGGCGATGAATTTGCCCACCTCCCGCAGTCCTGAGATTCTTTTGGGGATGACAATCCCGACCACTGCCTTTGATAGTCTTGGCACCAATACCGGTCTTTCCAGAACCTTTACTACCGCCGGGATGGCGGCACTGATGCGGGTTTTAGGGGAATTAACCGATGAATTGCGGCGATCGATTAATTTCTATCTTAACCAAAGTGATGAACTGGAAATGGAAATTGTCCAGTTACTTTTAGCCGGTCCCGGGGGCGGTTTAGCGCAACTAGACGAATATTTTACTCAACGTCTCAGCGTCCCCACCATGGCAATCGATCCAATCGCATCACTGAACTTAGATACAACTCAAGAGATTCCTAATGCCGAAAGACCTGGTTTAGGAACAGTTCTGGGTTTAGGATTGCGGGAGGTTGACCATTAGCCAAGGTTTTGTCAACATACGTTTACATACGCTACTAATTAGGGTTGGCTGAATAATAGTAAAACCCTTTTAAAATAAGGCTTTTGACCTGTTAAAATCCGATGTTCATGCTGCGAAAATCGGATTGGGACATTCAAAAACCTGGCCTTATTCTTTTTTTAGTACAGAAACTGGTACAAAGAAGCAGGGCAACAAAGCCTGAAACTCCCGACTCCCGACTCCTGACGACCGGCTACTCACTCCGTTCGGACCTCGGCGTGAGACTTCGGACGTTCGGCGAGCTCACGGCCGAAGCCTAACCCCACCAACAAACTTTTTCAGCAAACCCTAAATAAAGAGGTTTTGACAACCAAATTAAAGCATATCTAAAGAGTTTTGGGTTAAAAGTTAAACTTCAGGTTTTTATTCATAACAAATGAACTAACTAATTTTTTGGGGAAAATTAGTTAACCCACGACCATAACATATAATTAATTGGCAAGAGTTCTTTTGATGAAAGGCTATGGGTATCAGCATCCTGAGAATCTTGGCGATCGCAGCCAATAGTTTTCGCGAGGTTATTCGCGATCGCATTCTTTACTTTATCGGGTTTTTTGCCCTATTGATGGCCTTCGCTTGGCGTTTATTACCGGAAATTGCGGTGGGAACCCATGAGAAAATCTTTCTTGACTTGGGATTAGCCGCTATCGGGTTATTAGGGGTAATTGTCGCCGTTTTTGTGGGTACAGGGCTAATTAATCAGGAAATTGACAAGAGAACTATTTTAGTTTTGATTCCCAAACCCCTGAGTCGGGCCGAATTTATCCTCGGTAAACACTTGGGTTTGTCTGGGGTTTTAGTGGTGATGTTGGGGGTAATGTTGGTGATTTACTTGCTGATGTTGCTGGGGATGAAAGTATCTTTTCAACCTTTACCCCTGATTGTCTCGGTTTTCTATCTCGGTTTGGAATTAATTCTCATCGCAGCCGTGGCGATCGCTTTTGGGGTATTTACCAGTTCGATTTTAGCCACGTTAATGACTTTTGGGGTCTATCTAATGGGTCACATCAGCAAAGATCTGATCCAATTGGGTATAATCAGCAAAAATGCCAATATCCTTGCTATCACCAAAAATATTTATCTAATTCTCCCAGATTTGGAGAGATTGAATTTTAGAAATGAGGCCGTTTATGGTTTGCTGCCTAGTGCTGATGTCTTAATCGGTAATGCCCTCTACAGTCTCGTTTATACTGGTCTATTATTGGGTATCTCCATCCTCATCTTTTCACGACGACAATTTTAAATGGCCTTGCCGAATGTCATCGCCATCGATTAGTTTATAGACATGATTAGCCATGAAATTAAAGGCACAACTGCATATTTTAAGTCGAGAAGCGGTCAATTACGGACTGGCAACCGTGGTCATGGAAGAAGCGGTTAATCCCGTCCTTGCAGCTTTTGCTAGACAGTTAAAACATTTACAATACTATGTGGTTGAGAATAGCCAGGGTGATTGGTTACTAACCACCTTAGCCCATCGGCAGCAGCCGCAACGAGAGAAAAGGGTGATCTATGCCTTTGCCACGGAAAAAATGGCCATATCTGCCCAAAATACTGCTAATTCACCCCTATCAACGCTCCTGATTCCCGTAACCCATCTTTTATTCCAATTATTTGCCGTAGAAAAAGTAGATAGTATTATTTTTCTGGAAAATGCACACACCGCTCAAACAGGAAAAGAAATCTCCCGGACCCAATTAAAGGCTAATATTGAAAAACAACTGCAAAAACTAGGGGCAATTCCTCCCAATCTTGCTTAATTAGTTATCAATAGGGAAAAGTTAATTATCTGCAATTGCCTTTTTTACTCTCACTCACATTACCATGACCGAGCCAACCCGATTAAACTATCATGATACCTATTCTTGTCCCGTCTGTCGCCATGGTAAAATCGCCACTTTACCCCTAATGGAAGCCTATGCTTGTAACTTTTGTCAACACATTTTTACTGCTAATTTAGAACAACAGGTTTTAAAAATGGCCGATAGTCAATTACCCTTAACTTGGTATTGGAATGGTAAGTATTGGCAGGGTTTACCGAGAGAAGGAATGGAGATAGCAGGTTTTTACTTAATTATCGGTTTAGGATTTGTGATTTTTCCCACAGCAATTGTGGCGACAGGGGCCTATCTTTTCCCTCCAGTCGAGGGGAGTCCTTTGTCATGGGTGCCTCTATTTTGGTCGATTTTAACCTTTATTTGCCATGGTATTTGTTTACTCTGGTTAATTATCGAATATTATCAGTTTCCCGTTAATATGTATCTGCGGGCCCTAGCTCGTCGTTGGCAAAATTCGGTCGTCACTAGATTATTATCCTAGTAAACATTCAATCCCAGAAAGGGGAGCAGGAAGTGGGGTGTGAGGTGTGGGGGAATGGGAAGAATAAATAAAAATAATCTCCTGAATACTGACTCCTGATTACTGACTCCTGATTACTGATAACTGATTACTGTTCTCTAAATTATCCCCAAAGGACAAAATTGACCCGATAATTCTAGTTTATTGTTTTGCAGCAGATATAAACCGTATTCAATTCCTTCTACTACTGCCTGATAGGAAGCTTCTAAAATATTACTAGACACTCCCACAGTAGTCCATCTTTGTTGACCGTTACTCGACTCGATTAAAACCCTAGTTTTCGCTGCCGTCCCCGAACCACTATCGAGGATTCTTACTTTATAATCGGTCAGGTGAAAGTTAGCAATTTCGGGATAGAATTTGACTAAAGCCTTTCTTAAAGCCCGATCTAAAGCAGCCACAGGCCCGTTACCCTCGGCCACTTCTAATAAATCTTCCTCTTTTACCCGTACTTTAATTGTTGCAATTGCATTACCACTATCCCGCAGCATATCACAATACACTTGGAATCCTTTTAATTCAAAAAGGTGGCTTCTTTGTCCCAAAGCTTCCCGCATTAATAACTCAAAACTAGCTTCGGCTGCTTCAAACTGATAACCCTGACTTTCTAAGATTTTTAAACGTTCCAAAATTTGCCTACAGGTGGGATCATCTTTATTTAAATCGATGCCAAAACTACGCGCTTTCGCTAACACATTACTTAATCCCGATTGGTCAGAAATGACGATGCGGCGCTGATTCCCGATCGCTTCCGGGTTAATATGTTCGTAGGTGAGGGGATTTTTCGCCACCGCAGAAACGTGAATACCGCCTTTATGGGCAAAAGCGGAACGTCCGACGAAGGGAGCGTGATCATCTGGGGCTAAATTGACCATTTCGCTGATTTTCCGGCTAGTTCCCGTCAATCGACCTAATTGATTTTCTTCTAGGCAAGAAAAGCCCATTTTTAACTGAAGATTGGGAATTAAAGTACATAAATTGGCATTGCCGCAGCGTTCCCCATAACCGTTAATTGTGCCTTGAATCATGCGTGCGCCCTCGTTAACTGCCGCTAAGGAGTTGGCTACGGCGGTTCCCGCGTCATTATGGGCATGGATGCCTAATTTAGTCCCATTTTCGTTATCAGGATCGATGCCCAATTGCTCCCGCACTTTCTCCACAATCGGGGCGATTTCTTGGGGTAAAGTGCCACCGTTGGTATCACAGAAAACTAACCATTCGGCCCCGGCATCTCTGGCGGTTTTGAGGGTTAAAAGGGCGTATTCGGGGTTATTTTTGTAACCATCAAACCAATGTTCGGCATCATAAATGACTCGTCTTCCCTGACAGCGTAGATACTCGATCGTATCTCCTATCATGGCTAAATTCTCCTCCAGACTGGTTTTTAAGCCCTCTGTGACGTGCAGATCCCAAGATTTGCCGAAAATTGTCACCCAACGAGTTCTAGCGGCGAGAATGGCGGTTAACATCGGATCTTCCCGGGCCTCGACATGGGGGCGACGCGTGGAACAAAAAGCGACTAATTCGGCTTGTTTTAGGGGTTCTTCGTGCAGTTTCCAGAAAAATTGACCGTCTCTAGGGTTTGCGCCGGGCCAACCGCCTTCGATAAAAGGAATGCCCATTCTATCTAATTCCCTGGCGATTTTAATTTTATCTTCCAGGGAGAGGGAAATACCTTCTCGCTGGGCCCCATCCCGGAGAGTAGTGTCATAGACCCAAATGCGCTTACCATTGTTCATAGAAATAGTCAATAGGTGTTAATATTAATTAATAACTGTAGCAAGTTAAAATCACGTCCCTAATGCCTAGAATAACAGTTTACGATCAAACAATCACCCGCGATCGAGGTGAAAATCTCCGTCGTATATTATTAAAACATGACATTTCTTTGTATAACGGCGGTTCCAAGTTGATCAATTGTCGCGGCATCGGCAGCTGTGGAACCTGTGCGGTGGCAATTGTTGGCGAAGTTTCTGCTATCAATTGGCAGGAAAAAGCGCGTCTTTCTTTACCTCCCCATAACCCCAATAATAACCGTCGTCTTGCTTGTCAAGTCAAAGTTTTTGGGGATATTGAAGTGACTAAATACGATGGTTTTTGGGGACAGGGAGACGCAGTGATCAGTTATCAGTGATCAGTTATCAGTGATCAGTTATCAGTTTTGAGTTATCAGTGAGCAGTATTAAAGTGTTAAAGTATTAAGTGGCAAGTTCGGAGCCTTCTTTTCACTGTTTACTGTTTACTGTTTACTGTTTACTGATTAAGGTTATCAAATGAACGAGACAACAACTTTTCGGATATCACCAATAATTCGGGTAACTTTATTAAGTTTATACATAGCGTTAACCATCCCTTTACCCTTTTTAGCAAAAGTCACTAATTCCCCCGTTAATCCCAATTTTCTTTGGGTAGGAATTAGCTTAGGATTAATCGCTTTATACGGAGCTTTAAGTGAAAGAGTCATTTTATCAGAAACAGGGATACAAGTTACCTATCCCCAATGGTTTCCTGCTTTTCTTCGCTCTGGTTGGTGGTTAAATTGGACAGATATAAAAGAACTTAAATGTCGCAGTACAGGACAGGGTGGTTTAGTTTATTATTTCCTTGATCGCTCCGCGGAAAAAGCCTATTTATTGCCGATGCGAGTAGTGGGATTTAATCGCATGGTCAAAATAATCGAGGAAAAAACTAACTTGGATATGACCGATATTCGCCCCCTTTCTCAGCCTTGGATGTATGGAATTCTTTTTATTCTCACCCTATTTTTATTATTAGTCGATGCTTGGACTATTGCTACGGCGAGAACTATTATTCCCTAATAAATTCGGCTCAAAACGTAATCTACTAGCTCGATTAACACGTCTTTTGAGGGAGAAGAAGCTAAACAGTCAAGGTGTTTTAAGGCACTTTGTCCATATTGAGCTGCTAATTCTTTTGAGCGAGGAATACCTTGGCTAGAGTGAATAAAATCAAGAGCTTTTTCGATGTCTCCTTCCTGACTAAATTCCCGTTCGATTAACACTTCTATATAGGGATTTTCCTCCATAGCAAAGAGAGCGGGAGCAGTGATATTACCACTGATCAAATCGGAGCCAGAGGGTTTTCCTAATACTTCCGTGGGGGAGGTAAAATCGAGAATATCATCGACGATCTGAAAAGCTAATCCTAAATTGCGGCCATAATTATATAAATGATGATTAACTTCGGCCGATTGATCGCTTAATACCCCGGCCGCTTTGGCACTATTGGCAATTAAAGAAGCAGTTTTGTAGTAACTTTTTTCTAGATAAGCTTCTAAGGAGATACTGGTATCAAAGCGATTAATTCCCTGTTGAATTTCCCCTTCAGCAAAATCGCGGATCACTTCCGAGAGCAATTTTACCACTTCTAAATTATCTAAATTAGCTAGATACCAAGAGGATTGAGCGAAAAGAAAATCCCCCGCTAAAACCGCCACGCGATTGTCAAATAAACTGTTAACGGTGGGAACACCGCGCCGCAATTCTGCCTCATCTACCACATCATCATGGACGAGACTGGCAGTGTGAATCATCTCCGTGATTTCCGCTAATCGACGATGACGGGGAGTGATATCCCGGTCTAACATGGTAGCGCGAGATACCAGCAACACGATCGCCGGTCGAACGCGTTTACCACCGGCCTCGAACAAATGTTCTGCTGCCGCCGCTAAAATGGGATGACGAGCGCCGACGAGATTTTTTAAGTTATCGGTCAAAAGACGGAGATCATCGTCAACGGGTGCGAATAAAGAAGTTGTTGGGATCATTGGTTAGCCAATTGGCGAGATAGTTACGAAAGTTTACATATCCTTACATTTATTTTAAGCTAACCGTCCAGACTAGGGAAGGGGAAGCATCAGTGATCAGTAATCAGTGAGGGGTTAGAGGTTGGGGTATTAGTTGAAATTTTCCCATTTCCCCACACCCCACACCCCACACCCCACACCCCACTTCCCTGGTCCCTAATCTTTTTCCCGACAAAACCCTTGTCATTGTCAAGACTCTAGGGTAACTTGTATATAAAAATTAATAAAGCGAGAAGTATTAGAACGATGTTGAGACTAATTAGCGACTTTGACGGCCCGATAATGGACGTATCGGAGCGATATTACCAAGTTTATCAATACTGTTTACAGAAAACCGCCTATAAAGGTCAAATTATCGGGGAATTATCGAAAGCGGAATTCTGGCAGTTAAAACGGGATCAGGTTTCTGAGAAGCGTATCGGGGAAATGTCAGGATTAGATGAAGATCAGGCCCGGAAATTTGCCCATCTTCGTCGTCAAACTGTCCATACTTTACCCTATCTTGTCCACGATCGCCCGGTGGTTGGTTCTTTGGAAACTCTCCAGAAAATCCAAGAGTTAAAGATCGATTTAGTCGTGATGACGATGCGGCGGGTATCCGAGCTAGATCATGCCTTTAATCGCCACGATATCGGTCGGTTTTTCGCCGCTAATCGTCGTTATTGTCTAAATAACAATTACACCAAAACCAACGACGTGCGCGACAAAACCCTGCTTATGGCTAAGGCCGCAAAGGAACTGCCGGCGGCTGCCGATACTTGGATGGTGGGGGATACGGAAGCGGATATTGCCGCCGCTAAGAGCCAAAATATTAAGGTTATTGGCGTATTATCGGGGATTCGCAGCCGTTCCCGTTTAGAGAGCTACGAGCCTGATTATATCGTCAATAACCTTGGGGAAGCAGTGGACGTGATCTTAGGATCCCTACGAGCGATTGGTTAACGGAAAAAACTACTAATCACCCAAAAGATCAGAAAAGTGACGAGCGCATAAATTTGGCGATCGCCGAAAATATTCAAATCAGCCTTGGCCGCTAAACTGGCTAATCCCGCTCCCAGAGCGACTCCTAGCACTAAACCAGCGAGAGTGAATAGTAAGGCGCGGCCAAAACGTTTTTCTTTGCGGTTGAAAAAATAGATATTAACGAAAACGCCAAAAGCTAAGAGCAGCGGTAAGAGGGAGCCACTGGGATCGGGAACTAACAGCGTTATTGCTCCTAAACAAGCGTAAATCACTGCTGGTACGCCGATATCCTGTGCAGAAGGTGTATCGATTGAGCTTTGCCACCAGTGAGGAGATTTGCTGCTAGTAACTGGTTTACTTTCCACCGGAATTGCCAGACGTTCGGGAAAACGAATGCGATCGGGTACTTTAATTCTACCCTCCTGTCGCATCCGCAGTCGATCCATGAGGACGGAATCGTAGGCCGCCTCGATCAATTCGACAATTTTGCTATCATTTTGATACTGTTGCACCAGTCTTTGTTTGGCCTCTTGAATTTCTTCAAAAGAGGATTCTTCAGTAACCCCAAGTTGTTCGTAGGGATTCTGTTCACTCATGAACATACCTCCTTAATTATGCTCCCGATAGTCATGATCTTAACCCGATGTTCTGTAGTTTAACTTGAGATCCAAGCTTATTTAAATTAATTAAGTTTAGCGAAAATCTGGGCAGAATCGATCGCTTCGTAGGGATAACCACTGGCATCTAAAAGGCTTTTTTCGGCGATTTCTCCTTCTTTAACGATAATTAAGCGGTTTTTGCCACCGTAGGCCTTAATTGTGACAATTTCTAAAGCAAATAACCCGGGGGAGAAACGGGGATTTAAGGCCCCATCGTACTCGAATTTACTCTGCATTAACTGCAAAGCATAGACGCTACTGCTATCAAAGGGTGCTGCCTCCCGCAGGGTTTTGGCCCGCAGCACTGGGATTAAATCGCGAAAGGGAATAGAAATCTTTTGCAGGGTGCGATCAAGTGTATCAAAAGAATAACAGTAACCGATGCCGTCCCAACGTCCTTCACAGCGCAGAATTAATTTATAGCGTTTTCCGTCCCCTTGTACCTGTAATTCTATTCCCTCGTAGTTAGATAAATTTAGGGGAGGATTCAGGTTTCTGGTACGAACTGAGGCAAAACCGCCGTTATTTTCGGTTCTAACGATACCAGAAAAGAGAGCGCGTCCTCCGGTTAGGGTTATCTGACTCTCACTCACTCCTCCCATTACCACATCATCCACCGCACCCCAGATTTCTTTTATATCACTGCTGGGATTGCTAAAGTTAAAGAGGGTTTTTTCGGCGCTTATACCAGCATTTTTCAGTAAATCGAGTAAATTGGCTAAACTATGGCGGTTATTCTCCCCTTGACAGTAGATAATCTCATCAATACCCGTGAATAATTGTGGGGTTTCCAGAGCGAATAAATCGACATTTTCAGCAAATAATTGACGTGCAGACTCGATATTATCGACTAAAGCGCGAATTTGATAGTTTTGCTGCTGTAGTTGAGCGATTACCTTTCTACCGATCGCATTTTCACCACCAATGACTAAAATAGTCTTCATTGCTTGCTCATTTGTTAGCTGAATTTTTTTATCTTCCCCGAAACCGAGCAGTTTTTGCAGACAACTCCAGAGGGGAATACTATCAAAATAGTCCAGAGTTTGCCAAAATCTCTGAAAATCCCAGTTTTTTGATTCAGCCATAAATTTTATCTCCTTACTGCCGTTAATTTTTATTTTATCGAGTTAATTTGGCTGTTTGAGATCAAAAGCTCTCCTGTAAACCTCAAAAATCTTCCGTTAGGTGAGGAAACTCCGAGACAGGAGGAGAAAAAAGACAAGAGACAACTATCCTACCCATAAAACCGAAGATGATGTCAAATTTATCTGTGCTTTTAGATATTTTGACCCGATAGCGGCTCGAGAACTTACTTTGACAGGATATTAATTCTAACAAAAAATATTTTGGCTTTATTCGATTCCATACTATCTAAGTTTTTAAGCTCATTAAAACTACTAATTTGCCATAACCAGTCTAGAGAGCCAACGGGAGGAAGCTGCAAAAGTTCTGGAGTTAATTAACAATCATCCCCGAAAATGTCTTGACTATCCAACCCCCTTTGAGGTATTTTATCAAATACGATCGGATAGTGATGCAATTCAGATTTGAGTTTACTGCAAATTTTTTTAATCATCATGCCACAACAATCCTTAATCCCTAAAACCCCGACAGATCAAGCCCTCCCCAATCCCCTAGCACAAAATAGTTTAAATGTCAAGCTTTTTAGAAAAATATGTTTATTGTCTCCCCTGTTGTTTTGGGAATTATTTGGTTTAGCAGTTAGCTCGGTTAAAGCAGTAGAAAATCTACAATGTCCTGTCATTTCTAAGGAAGAAGTTGATACAAATGCTCTCCAAAGAGAAATTGCTAATTATTCGGCCACTCTGCGAGTCTATCCTAGCGATCTGGGTACGATTAAACTTTATTTTCAACGGGGAATGGCGCGAGAAAAAATCAACGATCGAAACGGTGCGATCGATGATTTCAGTCAATACATTTGGTATAGTAATTATAATGCTCCCGCCTTCAAAGATCGACAGTTACTAGCCCAAGCCTATTATCAAAGAGGTGTGTTAAAGTTAGCCATGGCCAAGGAGCAGCGTCAGCCAAAATTATTAGAAGCTGCCCGCTCAGATTTTCAGCAAGCCTTTAAATATAATCCCAATAAAAGCGAAGTTTACTTTAACCTAGCAATTATTGCATCTTTGCTCAATCATCAATCCTTGGCTTTAGATTATTACCGGCGTTTCATCGGTTATGAAACTGAAGATTATCGCGGCTATTATCATCGAGGACAGCTATACTCTCAGTGGGGAAATTATGCGGCGGCTATCAAAGATTATGATCTGGCTATTTTATACAAACCCGATCTAATTGAAGGATATTATAATCGGGCTATAGCTTTAGAAAAGATAGGGGGAAAACGAGAGGCTTTTAAGGATTATAAAATCGTTTTAAAATGCTCACCTAACTTATTTTTAGCCAAGAATGCTCCTAGCAGTTATCAAAACCGTGCCAGAGTACAAATTGAAATGGCTGACGAGGAAGTAGAATTAGCCAATTTATCGAATAATTCCCCAGAAGGATATCAAACAGCGATCGAGTATTATAATGGAGCCATCAAAGACTTAGCACTTGTCATCCGTGTTAATCCCAACTACGATAAAATTCCCCATTCTAGAGCATTTATTAAACGGGGTTATGCTCACCTAAGACTCAACAATAATCAAGGGGCAATTCAAGATTATAACCAAGCAATTTATCTGCAACCCCAAGACGCAAAAGCCTATGTATATCGGGGGTTAATGCGAGCGAATAAATATCAAGAATACGCGGGAGCTTTAGAGGATTTTACTGCGGCAGTAGCACGAAATCGTCATGATGCAGCCGCTAACTATCATCGGGGGTTAGTGCTGTATAAATTGGGGCGTTATCAGGAGGCAGTAGATAATTATAATATTGCCTTAGACCAAGATGATCGGATCAATACACCTAGTTTTACTTCTCGCTCTGTCTGTAGCGAAAATATCCAAGAATCTGCCGACAAAAACTATTTTTATAACTCCAGAGAAACCGATTTTCTTCCTAATTATAACGTCTCTTGTCATGCTCTGGCCCGGGGAGATGCTTATTTTGCTCTGAAAAATTTTGCTGCGGCCGAAAGAGATTATACTACTTATATAGTTGCCTATCCTAACGATCCAGAAGGGTATCATAAACGGGCCAATGCGCGTTTTGAAAAAGGGGATAAACAGGGAGCGATCGAGGATTATAATGTATTCCTAGAAAAAGTCCGTGATGGGAGAATTTTCTATAGTCGTGGGAATAGTAGCGCTGACGTGGGAGATGACCAAGGAGCGATTACAGATTATCTGCAATCTTTGAGCATTAATCCTATCGATGTGACAGCGTATAGCAATCGGGGAAATGCACGCACTGATACCGCTACTATTCCCGATAATGTACAAGTAACACCGAGAATATCGGCCAATCCGATCGCCTATAATAATCGTGGTATTATTCGACGACAAACTGGAGATAAGGAGGGTGCTTTAGAGGATTTAGATAGGGCAATTAGATTGAATTCCAATAATCCGATCGCCTATAATAACCGGGGAGTGATTCGCTTTGATTTGGGAGATAATGCCGGTGCTTTGGAGGATTTAAATATCGCTATTGCTCTCCAGTCTAACTATGCTGAAGCTTACTATAATCGAGGTTTAGTTAAGGAAAAAATAGGCGATAAAAGGGCAGCGATCACCGATTATCAATTAGCAATTACTCATCAGCCAAATTATGGCGAAGCTTATTATAATTTGGCACTTGCCACCTACGATGATAAAAATCCTAGTAGTCGAGTAGTGAGCCTTAACTATTTGCAAAAAGCCGCTAATGCTTTGATAAAAACTGGTAATTTAGAACTGTATGAACGGGCGGTAGAATGGATGTTAAAAATGCAGTAATTTCTCGAAAAAATAAGCTAATTTTTGACAAAGACTTCAAGACTTGGCTATTTCAAGCCTTCAAAGAGCGGGGGAGTCTCTTATTGCCGATCAATTAGCCGCTAATCATCATGCTCTTGCTCAACAGCTACAGCAAGTTTTAGGAAAGCAACGGTTGAAACAGATTCCAGAGAATGGATTAAGATTACTTCCTAGATATCGTCACAGTGGCGAGGATTTAGTTATACTTGAAGAAAGCTCTATAGATTCAACTCAAATTGTCTTTAATCAAGAAACTCAAGCTAAAATAGAGAGAGTCTTAGATGAACATCGTCAACGACAAAAATTAGCTAAGTATGGATACTTACCAAAGACTAAACTTCTTTTCTGGGGGCCTCCTGGGTGTGGTAATAAGATTAAGTTCTGTTATTTCTAGACCCAAGGAAACCCAACAAAAAGATTCAGACGGATTTAGGTGTTGGGTGTTGGGTTGCGCTTTTCCTGGGAATTGAGAGGTTTTCTTTAACATATTTATTCGCTCAACCCAACCTAAGAAACTACTACAGTTGCGAGAACAGTTTTCGAGCATCGGCGATGATTTTATCACCCCAGAGATTTTTTTGCAGGGTTTCAACCTTGGCAAATTCAGGGTCGATTTTAAGCGCACTTTTAGCAAGTTTGATCGCTTTCTCCGTATTGCCTTGACGGTAGAGGGTAACAGCGAGAGCCAGTTGATTTTCGGCAGATTGGGGGTTAATTTCAAGACTTTTTTGAAATTGGCTACTGGCCAAATTTAGATCGCCTTGTTCGTAATGAATTAAGCCAATATTGGTAATCGCAATCAGATTTTTTTCGTCCAGTTCGAGAACTTTTTGATAGTCTTGTAATGCCTCGCTATAGCGTTTTTGTCTTTTGTAAATTTCTCCCCGGAAATTATAAGACTCCTTGAGCTTAGGATCGAGATCGATCGCCCGATTAAAATCCGCTAGAGCTAAATCCCATTTTTGAGTTTGATAGTAAAGGATTCCTCGCATAGAGTAAAATGAAGCATCATCCGGCTTAAGCTCGATCGCCCGATTAAAATCCGCTAGAGCTAAATCCCATTTTTGCCATTCTGCGTAAGCGATTCCGCGTAGAAAATAGCCTTCTGACTTTCCAGCGATATCGATAAATTTTGTTATATCCGCAATCGCTAAATCCCATTTCTTTTGTTGAGAATAAATACGAAAACGTTGTGCGTAAGCGAGCGCATACTTCGGATCGAGTTCGATCGCCCGACTGTAATCAGCTAAGGCGATATCCGATTTTTGCTGTTGTCGGTAAATTTCCCCGCGGTTGTAATACAGAACCGCATCGTTACCATTAAGCTCGATCGCCTTGTTATAATCGGCGAGGGCGAGATCGAGTTGATTTTGATTGCGATAAATATCTCCCCGATAGCGATAGGCTAACTCGAAATAAGGATTAATTCGGATCGCTTGGCTTAAATCGGTGAGGGCCAGATCCCATTCTTTTCGATCCCAGTATAAAATTGCTCTAACTCCGTAAGCGAATTCGGGGTTTGGCGAGAGTTCGATCGCCTTATTAAAATCAGCGAGGGCCAGAGCCAACTTTTGTTGTTGAAAATAAACATTTCCTCGATTGGCATAACTACTAAAATGACCGAGTTCGATCGCCTTGTTAAAATCAGCGAGTGCGAGATGCCACTTTTTCTGGTTAGTGTAAAGATGCCCTCGGCACTCGTAAGCTAGAGGGAAATTCGGATCCAGTTCGATCGCTTTCTGACAATCCGCCAGAGCTAAGTCCCATTCGCCTCGAAACCTGTATGAACCCCCCCGATGAATGTACGGCATAGGTGAATTCGGATTAAGTTCGATCGCTTTATTCAAGTCCGCTAAAGCTAAATCCCATTTTTTTAGTGATTCGTAAACTCGACCCCGCGTTGAATAGGCGAGATAGGCGAGAACGGAATAGGGATTAATTTCGATCGCTTTTGTGAGATCGGCGATCGCTAACTCCTCTTCACTTTGAAAAATATAAAAAATACCTCTCATTCCATAAGATTTAGGATCATTAGGATCGATGGTAATTGCTTTGTTAAAATCCGCTAGAGCTAAATCCCATTGTTTTCGATCCGTGTAAAAACTTCCCCGGCTTATGTAGGCTGCCGCGAAATTAGCATCGATCTCGATGGCTCGGTTATAATCAGCCAGGGCTAAATCCCATTCTTTCCGCTCTTCGTACACATCGGCGCGAGCTATATAAGCCCTAGAGTTATTCGGATTCAACGTCAGAGCTTGATTATAATCGGCTAAAGCGAGATCCCATTTTTTTATGTCCTTGTATGTATTCCCGCGATTGCTATACCAACTGGAGCGAGGAGCGATTTCTATGGCGCGGTTAATCGCTGCTAAGGCTCGATCGTACCGTTTTACGTTTTGTAGTGCCGACGATAGACTATTGTAATAGTTGGGATTCTGGGGAGAGATTTTGATCGCTTGTTCAAAACTATCGATCGCTTTTTCGGATTGATTCATCTGCTCATAAAATACACCCTGATAATTTAAAATTTCCCCATGAAATTCCGAACCTTTCTCGCGAGCGGGTAGAGTAGCGAGGGCTTGATCGAGGGCTTCGAGTGCTTC
The DNA here is from genome assembly GCF_048564745.1 of Microcystis sp. Taxonomy (NCBI): domain Bacteria; kingdom Bacillati; phylum Cyanobacteriota; class Cyanophyceae; order Chroococcales; family Microcystaceae; genus Microcystis; species Microcystis sp. Next base: position 16,584 of record NZ_JBLZRT010000015.1, on the reverse strand, counting down.
TCGAGCTTTGTATTTGCGCCCGTAAACCATTGCCTTACCGTACCAAGCTAAATAGGTATATTCGGGATCGTTTAATTGTATCGCCCGATCAAAAGCTTGCAATGCTCGATCGTCTTTTTTCAAGCGCCAGAGTTGATTTCCCCGCTCGATCCAGATGTCTGCGGAGGCGTTGGTTTCCGGTACTTCTACACTGACAAGAGTGCGATCGATCTGCTGCTGTTGTTGTGCTGTTAACTGGGGTTGAGCGGTAACGAAAGAAGATAATTTAACTCGAAATCTTTCCTGTAAACCGATAAAACTATTAATGGGAATCCCTAAGCTAAAACCTAGCTGAATTTTACCCTTAACCCCCTCGGAGCGTCCGTGAATACCGATCACCTGTCCTGCAGCGTTTAAGACTGGACCGCCGCTCATACCGCCGAAGGTAATACTGGTATAGACCATATCGTAACCGCCGCTCAGGGAACTAACTCTGATCGATGCCCCACTTTGGGTAATCGTAAAATCACTCTGTCGCGTGGCGAGAAGTCCTTCCTCCTGACTTTTCACAGCACCGCCGCTAAAGAGCCATCCCGCTCGTTTATCGCCGATTTTGGGAAATCCCGCTACAAAAACGGGACTCTCCCGATTGGGGCTATAGTTGGCGATTTCTGCGACCGGATAATTCTCGTTACTCTCGAAGGTAAAAATGGCCAGATCGACCCCTTCCTGTCGAATAATGGTTTTTCGGTCGAGGGGAAGGGTTTTGCCGTCGCTGGTGGTGAGGGTATAGGTGTAATCGGCACAGGTTTTCTCCTCGGAGATTTTCTCACAGAGGACATGATCGGCGGTTAATACGGTGTAGGTTTTTCCTTCGCGGGCGATAATTGCGCCGCTACCGTTGGCCTGACTGCTACTATCGATCCGGACGGTGAAACCCTTGGCTTTTGTTTCTAATTGGGCGATATAGCCAGTATAGGTGGGGTTTTCGATGCCCGGTGAGCTTTTCGGTAAGGGTAATTGGTACGCGGTCAGGATTTCGGGCCGGATGTAGGTTAATAGGGTATTGATAGAAATGCCCCAGTTAACCGCTCTCATCTGTTGGATTTCTGCGTCTGTGGGTTTTGTGCCGTCCTCGTAGATGTAGTTAGAGAGAATCGGATGGGCCGATCGCCCGTTAATGCCGATTAACTCCCCCTCGACAAAAATGCCGCCGCCGCTCATTCCCTGCACGATATCGCCACTATAACCGACGCTGTAGCCTTCCCGGAGGGGTCGATCGCTCACCTGTTCGATCTTTCCTGTCGTCACCCGATACTGTCCCGTTTCGGCAACATATCCCGCGGCCACCACTTCTAAACCGATCCTGTCTTGATTGGGGGTAAACTCCGCGATGGTGGCGATCGGATAATCCCTGGTATCGCTAAACTCCACCAGGGCCAGATCCTTATCTTCCAAAAGGGAATTCGGCGCGATCGAGGCTGTGCGGGTTTGGCCGTCGTGGGTTTGGATCTGTAGGGTGGTCGCGCCGCGGGTAACGTGAGCGTTGGTCAAAACGAGGTATATACTGCCTTTTTTCCCGATAATGATTCCCGATCCCCGATTTATCTCGCTAGTAATCTTAACGGTGACTTGACGGATCGATCGCTCGATCTGCGCGTTTGGGCTGTCTTCCGCCACGATCGCCGGAGCAGAGAAAGGGGATAGCGCTTTAACCGGTACGACGGGCAGAAGTAGGAGGCTTAGGAGTAGGGGAAAGGGTTTCAACATGGTTATTATGGGGAAATTTGGGGTAAAACAGCGAAAATTCTAGCGGGTGGGAACGCAATTATTTTGCGGGCCAGCAGATCTCGTACCACAGGGTGCGTCGCGATCGGCGAGTGGTGCTTTGGCGAAAAACTCCGTCATCGAGATATAGGTTTTATCTCCGGAATTCTGGAGGAGCATATCCGAGCTTTTCCCCTCTAGGATGTCCATGAGTTGTTGCAAGACTAAATCTGGATTGTCGTGGGGTTTAAGGGTAAAAAGTTGGCTATTACCATCGCAGGGATCGCCGGATCGTGAAACGCTGCAGATGATCGGGTATCCCTTCGCCCGGCCGGTGGTGAGATAGTTAAAACGCCCTTGATTATATGCTTCCTGGAATTTTTTCGTGACTTCCTCGCAACGAACCGGGGAACGTTTGGAGAAATATTCCGATTTCCAGCCGATAATCCGCACATTGCCGCTCCTTTGGGGAATCCAAGCGAGGGTGGCGGGGATTTTCCCTCCCGATGCGCGATCGAACACCTCTTTACAGAAGAAGGTGACGCCATTCGGGGTGGTCGATTGGCTGAAACCGGGGGCGATACCACCGAGGAGGACAGTGGCGAGGAGGCCGACGCAAGCGAGACGGTGGGAAATATGTCTAGAGTTCATAGGGATAGTTCCTCAGAAAATAGGGATTAGAATCGTGATTAGGGTCAAAATGGGATTATTTAAGGGTTAGCGGCGGCGTTGAGGGTGTAGCGACCCGATTCACCCCCTTCGCGAGAGGTGGCCACTAGGATATAAACTCCATCGGCGGGTAATTCGGTTACAAGTCGAGCGTTAAAATCCCCGGGGGCGCGATCAACACGCTGGTCACTACGGGCGACCTGTGGGTATTTTGTCCCCTCGGAAGATTGGAGAACGCGATAGAGGACAAGATAGGGAGCGATCTCGTTGCTGTTCATATCCAGAACGATTTTCTGTCCGGCACGACCCTCGAACCCGTAATATTGCTCGTTTTGGTCTTTGGTCAAGTTGCCTTGAACGGTCTGACCGTTAAGAGGGAGGGCGAGTAACTGTATCCGATCGTCCTGTCCTAATGTTGAGACGGTGGAGACATCGCCTGTTTTAAGTGCGGTGAGAAAAGCTTGCAGGCGATCGAGGGAAACGGCGAAATTAATGCCGCTCTGGGTAAGGCCGATCGGGTTTCCCGCACCGTCGTAAACGTAACTCCCGATATCGCCTGCGACGTTAACCCCCACCACTTCCCCCCGTGAATTCAAAAGCGGCCCGCCGGAATTGCCTTTGTTGATATTAGCGTTGTGTTGCACAATGCCTTTTTCGGGGTCGAGACGGCTGATAATGCCCTGGGTGAGGGTGTTTTGATAGTCCTCGTTTAAGGGTGTGCCGATGACGAAAACGCTTTCGCCGACTTTGGCGGAGTTCGGACGGGCGAGGGGAAGATAGGGCAGGTTTTGGCGGTTATAAATCCGCAGGACGGCTAAATCCACGCCATTTTTAGCGAAGCCGATCACGTCTGCCGAGGCCTGCTGTCCGTTGGAAAATTTCACCGTCACCACCCGGGGGCCGTCCGCAACAACGTGGGCGTTGGTAATGATGATACCGTCGGGACTGACGAGAAAGCCGCTACCGTGGCCGCTGCCATTTTTGACGGTGACGACGGCGGGGCTGGCTTTCTGATAGACTCTAGAAGCGGTCTGCTCCTGGGCGAGGATGGGTGGAATGTTTTCCATCAGGAAGCCTCCTGGTTGAACGAGTAGGCCAGTGGTGGCCAGTAGCACCGATAGGGTGAAAGTAATTGGTTTCATCGGGTTGGCTCCTCTTTAGTCGGGGGATACTTGCAAGGATGTTATCGTTGGTTTTTTTCCAATTATGCGATCAAGTTTTAAGTCCTCAGGTTGCTTTTTTCACAAAAGTTTAGAGGGGGAGAGCGATCGCTCTCCCTTGCAACTTACGCACCTATCTGCCGTAGTGCTTCTATGGCGCTGTTGTACATTTCTGTGCTTCCCTGCTGGCGAAATAATTCGGCGGCCGTTGTTAGATCGCCGATCGCATTTTGTCTCTGGTTAAATGCGAGATGGACGTATCCGCGGAAATGGTAAGCGTAGGCAGCGCGGGGGTTTAGTCGGATCGCGGTGTTCAGGTCTTGAAACGCCGGCCGCCATTGTTCGCGAATCGTGTAAATCATGCCCCGACCGAGGTAAGCTTCGGTATAGTCTGGATCGAGTTCGATCGCTCTGGTGAATTGAGCGACGGCGAGATCATATTTTTCCTGTTGGATGTAGTTAATTCCCTGGTTAAAGTGGGCGATCGCTTCTTTGTAGTTCGCTTGAGCGATCCGGGTTTCGGCTGGTTGTCGGCTTTCTAGGGCCATAACGGGGCGAACAGTGGCGAGGGTGGAGAGGCCGATTAGGCTGACGGTGGTGAGAAGGGCGAAGGATTTCATGGGTAGTTCCTCGGTGAGGGTGATTTGAGCTTCTACCTAATTCATCGGTTGCTTTTTTGGAAATATGCAGGATAGCGCGATCAATTCAAGGGGTGACAGAGGAACTACAACCCACATTCCGCACTTCAAAGTGTAGTACAAAAAAAATACAGCTAAGACAAAGAGGTAAAGTCTGAAAAAATGAAGGAAAAAGTAGCAAAAAAAAACAAGCTCTCAACAAAAAGTCTTTTTTTTGAAGTTTTGCCTCCAGGCAGACACAAACAAGACAAGAGAAAATAGGTTCTTCGTTACTTGGTATGGTTCCATAGGGTGGCATAAATCGACTAAATTCTTATCTGGCAAGAGATTTAATTGATTAGTTCGCTCTAGATCGAAAACAATTGACAAACCTAGCTAATGATAGCTTGCTGATTAGGGATAATAGGTACATCCAGAGGTGCAGGTTTCGCGGATTTCGACGGCATAAAGGTTGGGTAAACCAGCTTTTGCCAATTTTTCATAGATCCAGCGCGATAATTCTTCACTGGTGGGATTTTCTAAACCAGTGGTTTCATTGAGATAATGATGGTCGAGAAAATTATCGAGTAGCGGCTGTAAATATTGTTTAATTTCGACAAAATCCATCACCATTCCCTGTTGTGAGCCTTGGGACTGTAAATGATTACTTTTCACATAGATGCGTCCTAGCCAACTATGACCGTGGAGACGGCGACATTTACCTTCATAATGGGGTAAATGATGGGCTGCTTCAAAGCGAAATTCTTTGTAAATAATCCATTCTGCCATGGTTAATTGGTCGATACTATCGGTTACATCTGGTTTATTTATTTGGCCACCGATAATCATCCATTCTAGTCAAAAGCTTAGTATTCTTAGTCCATAGTAAGCTGTTAGCGTATCTAAGTTACTCGTCAAGACTGTCTATGAGAAGGGAGCGGAGAGAGGGAGCCAAAACGTTTGTAGTAAAAAGCTTGGTACATAGGGCTGGCTGAATAAATCTCAAATATAGACGAGGTAAGGGTTTTAGGGTCTTGTTTCGCGAAACAGGTGGAAGATTTTGAGTCCTGTAGGGGCAGCGATAACCGATAATCAGCGCGGAGACTGAAGAAGGCTCCGATTGCCGCTTAATATTCATTGACGAACAGTCTCTAAAGGTGTTAGCGGTAACAGCAGCTACCCAATTTTTTTTGGTATTTGCTATGCTGATTGTTAACAATTTGTAATCTTTGGGAAATTTCCTTAATACTGCATGGTCGTTTCTGCTACAATTCCACCCCTAGCTCAAGATACCCTCGCCCTGAAAGCGGTGTGGGCAAATATTGGCTATGATAGTTGTCCCCACCATTACAATTTCCATCTTCACACCCATTGCTCCGATGGTCAAATGAGTCCCCACGACTTGATGAGACAAGCGTTAGACATCGGACTAAAAGGATTAGCAATTACCGATCATCACTCGATCGAAGGTTATCGACAAGCCCAAATTTGGCTGGAAAATCAGCATTTAAAGAGTTCTCTACCCCATCTCTGGACAGGGGTAGAAATTACGGCGAATTTGTTAGAGACAGAAGTGCATATTCTTGGCTATGGTTTCGATCCCGCTCATGCCGTTTTGACTCCCTATCTGCAAAGAGCCAAACCGGAAGGAGATCTGGCTTTAGCCTCTAGAGTCATTACAAGTTTACAGCAAGCGGGGGCCTTAGTGGTTCTCGCCCATCCCTTTCGTTACCATCGTCCCGCAGCCGATTTAGTGGCGGCGGCGGTAGAATTGGGTATTGATGGTATTGAGGCTTTTTATGCCTACGGCAATCCCAAACCCTGGCTGCCGAGTCAACGGGAAACCGAACAAGCTCTCGCTCTTAGTCGTCAATATCAATTATTCGCCACCTGTAGCACCGATTCCCACGGTAAATCTTTATTACAGCGCATTTAGCCTGATCGCGGGATTAACTGTAAAATACTTAAATTGACTAAACTCGATCCTTTCTCGATCGAGTATTGGTTTTTTATGGCCGTTGATCAGTGATCAGTAATCAGTAACCAGTGAAAGAGCCTAAATTTGTTGAAAATTGAAAACCTAAACCTGATAACTTAAAACTTAAACCTGATCACTGATAACTGATAACTGAATAACCCCCTGAATGAAAGATTTATTCCTTTACACTTGCTGGTTAATTCCCATTTATGGCTTAATTGGTTCGATTTTAACCCTACCTTGGTCTTTAGGCATTATTAGTCGCACCGGTCCGCGGCCGGCAGCTTATATTAACCTATTGATGACCGTCTTAGGGTTAATACACGGAACGATCGCTTTTAATCAAATTTGGCATCGAGAGACGATTAAACTGGCTTTTGAATGGGTAAAAGTGGCCGATCTTAGTTTATCCCTTTCGATCGAACTTTCTCCCGTCAGTTTGGGGACGCTGGAACTAATTACCCTCATCAGTCTCTTGGCCCAAATCTATGCCCTTGGCTACATGGAAAAGGATTGGTCCTTGGCGAGATTTTATGGCTTAATGGGCTTTTTTGAGGCAGCTTTGGGGGGAATTGCCCTGAGTGACTCCCTACTATTCAGTTACGCTTTCCTAGAGATGTTAACAGTCTCTACCTATCTCCTCGTCGGTTTTTGGTATGCCCAACCTTTGGTAGTAACCGCGGCCCGAGATGCCTTTTTAACCAAGCGCGTCGGCGATATTATTTTATTGATGGGTTTGGTGGCTCTGTCCAGTTACGGAGAAGGATTGAGTTTTTCTCAGTTAGAAAATTGGGCAGTAAATAACCCTGTACCGCCTCTGACGGCGACTTTGTTAGGATTAGCCCTTATTGCTGGTCCAACGGGTAAATGCGCCCAATTTCCCCTGAATTTGTGGTTAGATGAGGCGATGGAGGGACCAAATCCAGCCGGAATCATGCGGAATTCGATCGTGGTTTCGGCGGGGGCCTATGTTTTAATTAAGCTGCAGCCGGTGTTTACCCTATCTCCGATCGCTGCCAATGTTTTAATAGTTTTGGGGACAATGACGGCAATTGGGACTTCTCTGATGGCCTTGTCCCAAATTGATATTAAACGGGTTTTATGCCACTCCACCAGCGCCTATCTCGGTTTGGTCTTTATTGCGGTGGGATTAGGTCATGTGGATATCGCCTTACTAATTTTATTCTCCCATGCGGTGGCAAAAGCCTTATTGTTTATGAGCGCAGGAGCCTTAATTCTCACCACCAGTAACCAAAATATCACGGAAATGGGGGGAATTTGGGCAAGAATGCCCGCCACGACCACGGCTTTTTTAGGAGGTTCCGCGGGGATGACGGTTTTAATGCCCCTAGGGATGTTTTGGACGTTAAAACGGTGGTTAAGTGGCGAATGGGGGATTCCTTGGTGGTTATTAGCGGTTTTAATCTTTGTTAATTGTCTTAGCATTATCAATCTTACTCGGGTCTTTCGTTTAGTCTTTTTGGGACAAACCCAAAGTAAGACCCATCGCACCCCGGAAGTGGCTTGGCCGATGGCTTTGCCCATGGTATCGTTGATTTTAATCGTTTTATTGGCCCCGATTATTCCCCTACGTTGGGATTTTTGGCTATCTTTCACCAATCCTCTCGTTAATAACCAGAGTTTCACCATTGTCTGGGGTTTTCCCTTACTGATGGCCTCTGGAGTAATTGGCCTAGTTATCGGGTTAATGGTAGAGTTAAGACGAGCTTGGGCGAGACCAACCGGGTTAATCCTGCGATTCCTGCAAGATTTGTTCGCTTATGACTTCTATCTTGATCGCATCTATCAGTTTACCGTGGTTTTAGCGGTGGGCAGCCTGTCAAAAATTACCGCTTGGCTTGATCGTTATATTATTGATGGTCTGGTTAATTTAGTCAGTTTAGCGACGATTTTTAGCGGCAGTGCCTTAAAGTATAATGTTTCCGGTCAATCACAGTTTTATGTCTTGACTATTCTATTCGGAATAGGGGGATTAATCTGGCTCTTATTAAACGGTCAATGGTCACTGATAACTAATTATTGGTCATCCCTGTTGACTCATTGAATGTCTGTGTATCGGTCCCTAGTCTCCGGGCAGCTGACTGGGGAAGGAAAGCGGCGGGTTGAATATGCTCGACAAGAAAAAATCTCCACACTTCGACAAGGCTCAGTGACCACTTGGTCTATTTGTGTTATAATGGGTTGGTTAAAAATGCTGGTGTAGCTCAGTGGTAGAGCAGCTGATTTGTAATCAGCCGGTCGCGGGTTCAAATCCCATCACCAGCTTGTGGGAAAACCAACTGTTTTCAGTCCCTACAAGGCTTTGGTGGCTCTGGTTGCGGCAAAGTCTATATAGGGGTTGCTGAATAAATCTAAAAACCTTGCTGGATAAGACTTTTAGACTTTTTTTAAATCCAAAAGTACCAGATATGGGAGTGATCAGGGGAAAATTCAGGGACTTTTTCCCTGAAAATTAGGTAATTGACCTCCTCAAAACCGGTAAAACCCCACACCCTACACCCTGCCCCTAGGAAAAACTTTTTCAGCAGACCCTATATACAATCTCTCAAAAAGCTGGTGTTGGTTTATCTTCAGATATTGATGCTACTGAGAAACTTACCTATGACTAAAAGAGCTTTACTACTAATTAATCGTCACTCGCGCAAGGGTAAAGAAAACTTTGCTCAAACTGTCGAGCTGCTTAATCATTGGGATTTTGAAATTATCAGCGTCCCTTTGAAAAAGGTAGAAGATATACCTTTTTTGATGGAAAAATATCGCTCTAATATTGATTTAGTTATCGTCGGTGGTGGCGATGGGACTCTTAATGCTATGGTGGATGTGTTGGTAGAAACTCAACTGCCCCTGGGCATTATACCTCTGGGAACGGCTAATGATTTAGCCCGGACTTTAGGGATACCGAATTCTATTGCCGAAGCCTGTCGAATTATTGCCGAAGGTAATTTAAAATATATCGATCTAGGTTGGGTAAATAATAAATACTTTTTCAACGTGGCTAGTTTAGGATTAAGTGTGAAAATTACCCAAAAACTGAACAAGGGTTTAAAGCGACGTTTGGGGATTTTGGCCTACGCTTGGACAGCCCTACAGTTATTAAGTAAAACCCGTCCTTTTACCGCTATGATCGGTATTGATGGCCAAAATATCAAAGTTAAAACCCTACAAATAGCGATCGGAAATGGTCGTTATTATGGGGGAGGAATGCCGATCGCTCACGATGCCCAAATCGACGATCAAAGATTAGATTTATATAGCCTAGAAATTGAACACTGGTGGCAAATTTTCCCGCTTTTATGGACATTACCACGAGGACAACAGGGTTTATTATCTTGGGTGAGAACTCTTAAGGGGAAAGAAATTCAAATTCAGACTCGTAAACCCCATAGTATTAACACCGATGGCGAAATTACTAGCACTACTCCCGCCATGTTTCGAGTTATTCCAGCGGCCATAGGGGTCTATATTCCCCGTCAGGAAACACAATCTTAAAACTAACGAAAAGGAGGAGAATACAATAAACCCCCCTTTGTCCAAAGATTATTTAAACCTCGATCGAGTTGCAGGGGTTTACCAATTTCACGATCATAAATTTCACCGTAATTACCCACCTGTTTTAAGACTCTTTGGGCAAAATCATTGGGTAAACCCATATCTTCGCCTAACTTCTCATCGATACCCAAAAAGCGCCGAATACTGGGGTCTTTGCTATCGGCAAAAGTGGCAATATTTTGGGAGTTAATCCCGAATTCTTCCCCTTGAATTAAACTAAAAACGATCGAGCGGACGGCATTCGACCAAGCGGGATCACCATCGGCCACGGCCGGGGCCAAGGGTTCCTTAGATATTACCACTTCTAATAATTGATGATCCTGTGGTCGGGGAAAAACCGAGCGCCGGGCCACCAATTGGGAGCGATCGGAAGTGACAGCCTGACAACGCCCCGCCTGATAAGCTGTATATAAAGCCTCCACATCATCGGAAACGATCGGTTTATAACCTTGCACTGCCGCTTTTGCCATGGCATCGGCCAGATTTTGTTCTGTGGTGGTTCCCGATAGCACACAAATGGACTTTCCGCTCAAATCTTCTAATTTCTTAACATTACTGGCTTTCGTGGCCATAATTCCTTGACCATCATAGAAAACCGGGGTGATAAACTCCATCCCCAGGGCGGTATCCCGGTTAATCGTCCAGGTGGTGTTGCGACTGAGGATATCCACTTCTCCCGTCTGTACGGCAGTAAATCTCTCTTGGGGGCTAAGTTTACGATATTCGACTTTGGAGGGATCATCAAAGAGAGCAGCCGCAATAGCTCGGCAAATTTGCACATCTAAGCCCGAATATTCGCCTTTTTCATTAACAAAGCTAAACCCCGGCACTTCTCCGTTAATGCCACAAATTAACTTACCGCGATTTTTCACCGTTTGCAAGCGGCCCGCATCGGGACTATTGGCAGTGGTAGAACCAGAATTGGGTTGATTTTCTGTCCCACAGGCAGTAATTAGCAGTAACAGCAGGGACAATGCACAAAAACGCCACTTTAGCATAGATATTTCTTTAGTCACTTAATTTTAGCTGAAAGACCAGAGCAAGCTTAACAGGATAGCCACGATCGCACCGATAACCGTATTGATCACATTGACCAATTCATTAGTTAACCACAGAAAGCGAGTCTGTAGAGTAGCACCGATGAGACTTTCGATATTGGTAGCGATAAATGCCGCAATTACACACCATAACACACCAAGAAGATCGATCGCACCGATACCCCATGCTAACAGGGAAATCGCCGTGGCTGCGAGCAAACCGGCGATCGTTCCCTCTAAGCTAACAGCCCCTTCCGTTCCCCGGGGGACGGATTTAAAATTAGTGATTAGATAAGTAGTTTTACCGTAAGCTTTGCCCACCTCACTGGCAGTAGTATCGGCTAATTTAGTGCTAAAACTAGCCACATAAGCGAGTATTAAGAGGTAATCCCAGGGAGAAGCGGCAAAAAGACTGAGGATAGCGCAAATTGCCCCCGCTAAAGCGGAACCCCAGACATTTTCCGGACCGCGTACCCCCGCTCTTTTTTCGGCAATTCCCTCCGCTTCCTTGCGCGCTAAACCGATGCGGGTGACAGTAGAACCGACGAGAAAATAGAATAAAACAATTAGATAACCGCGCCATCCCAAGCTTCCCCAGACAATTACCCCTAAAACCCAAGCATGGAGATAACCCATCGGAGTTAAGAGCTTTTTTGGCGCAATTGCAGCGATTCCGAGGAGGACGGTATTGAGAAGAACAGCGACGAGCCAAGGATTAGTTAACATAGTATCTGGGCAAGTTTACATACCCTATTGTATCGATCGAGTTCATGAAAACTAATCAACCCTATCAACCTCTTTTACTGCGAATTCTGCACGGATTAACGGGAATTGCCCTCATTGCCGCCATGGTTACGGCCTATTGGACCTATGATACTTTTGACGGTCGTTGGTTAAAACTGCCTTTACCAGAATATCGAGAAATTGAAAGTATTCACGGCACTTTTGGCCTCTATACTCTGATTATCTTTCCCGTTTTTGCTATCTATGCTTTTCGTCGCGGCAACAAAAGATTAATTCAAAGTGATTCTCTTAACAAATTAACCCAATTTGGTAAGCCGATTTGGTGGTACAGTCTCCATCGTTTAGTCAATACTTTGATTCTTTTTGCGCTAACTTTTGCTTTGTATAGTGGCCGGATGATGGATTCCGAATGGCTACCGGAAGGGGAATTAAATCACTTTTGGTATTATGCCCATTTGCTCAGTTGGTTAATTATGGCAGTATGTCTGATCCTGCACCTACTCATGACTGCTAAAGTGGGAGGGGTTCCCCTGTTATTATCTATCCTTAAATGGCGTTTTCGTGAACAAGATAGCCCGAAATTATGGTTATCTCAATTACGTCAATGGGGGTTAAGTTTGCGTCTAGCTAATAATTTGCAGTGGCTACAATCTCTTAACTTATATAAAGTCTTAGAAATTGTTGTTTTATTGGCTATTATAGCGGCTTGGATTGTTCCCAAGTTTGACTAGATCTAAGGGAGCAACTACCAGAGCGGATCGGAATATAAATGAACGGTTAAAGAATCTCGATCGCCGGGGATACCAGTAATACAACTACAAATTTGAGTACCATCATCTAATTCTACTTCACAGGCGTGACAGGAACCCATTAAACAGCCGGTAGGAATGTCAATTCCTGCTTTTTTGGCCACATCTAATAATAGTTCTCCAGTTTCCGCTTCTATGATGATATCATCGGGTAAAAAACGCACTGCAATAGTCATAATTTCTCCTTACAAATGAGCAAAAATAGGTTTAAGATTTAAATGTTCTTCCAGTAAATTAGCCATCTTATCGAGGGTTATTTCTCTTTGTTCACTATAGTTAGCAATTCCCGTCGGCAAAGATAATAAACCGCGACGCTGACGTAGATGATTTAGCCAAGTTCTTCGCCAAGAACCATTATCAAAGATACCATGTAAATAACAGCCCCAAATTGACAGAGAATCATTGACAATTCCTAGACTAGCATCTTCCTCGAACATTTTTTGATAACCTGATTCACTTTCCCATTCGCTTATTCCCTGGTGAATTTCGTATCCCATTACCGGTAAACCCGCTTGGGGATAATTAGATAAAACTTGTCGTTGACGGGTAATTTTTTCGGCAGTAATTACCGTTTTTAAGGGCAGTAAATTTAAGCCAGCTGCCTCACTATCGTGACCTTCTCGATGGTCAGGATCCAGGATTAATCGCCCTAACATTTGCAAACCACCACAGATGCCAAAGATAATACCTCCCCTTTGGTGATAGGCTTGTAATTGATTAGCCATACCACTTTGATTAAGAGCAATTAAATCAGCAACAGTGGTTTTAGAGCCGGGGATAATTACCCCATCGGGATCACCTAAAGATTCCTGTAATTCTAGATAACGGACATTAACCGTTGCTTCACCACAGAGAGGGTCAAAATCCGTAAAATTAGCGATATGAGGCAGACGAATGACACTGATATTTAGTTCAGCTTTGGGTTTTTGGGCGGGGCGATCGAGTAAACTGAGAGAATCCTCGGCACTTAAAAAGATATCACTATAGGGAAGAACTCCCAACACGGGAATTTTTGTATAATCTTCTAGCCAAGTAATACCTGAATCTAAGAGAGATTTTTGTCCGCGAAATTTATTGATCACAATACCTTTAATTAAAGCTCTTTCCTCCGGTTCTAATAATTCTAACGTACCGACGACGTGAGCAAAAGCCCCCCCGCGATCAATATCCACCACTAAAATAGTAGCGGCATCGAGATATTTAGCCACCCGCATATTAGTTAAATCGCGATGTTTGAGATTTATTTCCGCCGGACTTCCCGCACCTTCACAGACAACTAGATCAAATTCTGTTGATAATTTAGCTAAAGATTCTTTAATTGCTTGCCAACCTTGCTCAAAATAATTCTGATAATAATCCACTGCCGTGGTGATACCCACAGCCTTGCCTTTAATAATCACCTGAGAGGTCATATTTCCCTGGGGTTTTAATAAAATTGGGTTCATTTCTACCCGGGGAATTGTCCCCGCGGCCCATGCTTGCACCGCCTGGGCGTGACCCATTTCTCCCCCTCCGGCGGTAACATAGGCATTAAGGGCCATATTCTGACCTTTAAAGGGTGTTACCTGCCAACCTTTTCGGTTGAATAAACGACATAAAGCCGCAGTTAAAAAAGATTTACCCGCGTGGGATGTTGTCCCCACTACCATAATTGCTTTCATCTAGTTTTTTTAATTGAGCATTTTCAGTGAACAGTAATCGGTAAACAGTAATCAGTTGATACTAAATCCGTTGAGTATATGCTACTTATAAGGACAGGCACTCATGCAAGAGGCTAATAACTGAAAACTCACATCTGATAACTGATAACTGATAACTGATAACTGATAACTGACACCCGACAGCATTAAAAAGAAAACCAACGTTGCAGAGTATTGAAAAATCTTTGCCAGAAAGTGGGTTTAGGGAAAAAGTCCCCTTGGGGTTGCCATTTTTCTATTAATTTTCTCCCTAAAGGAGTGAGACGAAAACTATCGGTTATCCCCTGTCCATCTACTTCGCGTCGCAAAATTCCCACTTTAATCAACCAGAGAAGATAGCTTTCCACTGCTGCTTCCGTCAGCAGTCTGGAAGTATAACCTTTCTCTAAACCCCCAGCACCCGGAATGCTTAAAAGTGATACACCTTGCTCCAGCATAGCGGCGAATAGGGTGACACGGAAAGGAGAACAACAGAGGGCGCGTTCGGCCCTAGTGATGGTAGCATCAGGATAATTGATGGCGGTAACGGTGGGAGTCGATAGGCTCATAGATTCCAGTCGTTTAGCTATTGATAAACTCATTGTTACATTAATTCTGTCTCAACCCCTGTTAACCCCAATCATCGATAAAATAGGGATGAAGTGTTAAGTAGCTTGAGTGTTTATGCAGTCTCCCGAACCGTTCGATACTAAATATACCCCAGAAGAAGTGGAAGTGGAAATCGAAACCGACGATTTTCCCCCCCTTGATACCCCGGTTAGTTTCGCTGCCACCCTCGAAAAAGTGAAAACTTGGTACGGCAGCCTGTCCACACCGGCACAGGTAGTCGTGGCAGTGGCGGGGGTTTTTGTGGCTCTTTCGATTTTAACGGCGATTTTACGGCTAGTTAGCGCAGTTTTAAGCGCTTTAATCCTCGCCGCTATCGTTTATCTCATCTATCGTTACATCCTCAAACCGAAATTTTAGTCAGCTACGCACATTTTCTGTTCAATGTCAAGAGTTTAGTTGATAAAAAAAATTTATGGAAGAAGCGGACACTAGAGATATCTTGGGGGAAAATGTGGCTAAGTTGGGATTGGCCCAGATCCAGCGTCATCTATTTCTCTGCTGCGATCAGACTAAGCCAAAATGCTGTGACAAGGAAGAAGGGTTAGAAGTGTGGGATTATTTAAAGAAGCGGTTAAGTGAATTACAACTCGATCGCCCCAGCGCCGACCGTCCTGGCTGTATTTTTCGCACTAAAGCCAACTGTTTGCGGGTTTGCAGCCAAGGTCCGATTTTATTAGTGTACCCGGAAGGAGTCTGGTATGGAAGGGTAAACAAGGAAGCGATCGAAAGAATTATCCAAGAACACCTAATCGGTAATCAAATCGTCACCGAATATGCTTTCCTTTGCCACGATTTACCGGCAATTTCCCTGAACTGTCCAGAAGAAGAACCCGAAACAATAGAGGAAAACAGGGTTAAAACTAGCTGAAACACAATTAACTACACATATCTAACTACCTGTTGCCTCTTGCCTGTCGATCCTTTGTCCGTCTCCATTCCCCCAACCCTGTAGCCCAGAAAATAGCGATGAAAGAGACCAACAAAGACAATAAACAACTTTTATTAATCGACGATGACCCAAATTTAATACTTTTGGTGAAGGATTATCTAGAGTTTCGTGGTTATAGGGTGACAACCGCAGAAAACGGTCGGGAAGCCCTAGAAATCCTCGAACGCGGGGCAAATGCGGCCAAAGCAGCGGAAATGCCCGATATAATTATCTGTGATCTGATCATGCCGGAAATGGATGGTTATGCCTTCCTCGAAACAATTCGTCAGGACAGTCGTTTTAGTGGTCTTCCCGTGATTTTTCTCTCCCCTAAGGATCAAAGTCAGGACAAGGTAACAGGTGTAACCGCCGATGTCTATATGGTCAAACCCTTTGAACCGGAAGAATTAGTGGCCCTGGTGGAGTCTTCCCTCACACAAGCGGGCCGATTGCCGAAACGCAGCACCCGCATCCATTCCCCGGATGTCACCCCTGTTCAAGTCCCGGGTAATGTGGAATTAACCCCAACGGAGTTAAAAGTAGTACAATTGGTCGCACAAGGACTGGCTAATCGGGAAATCGCCGCAAAACTCAATGTTAGTCAACGGACAATCGAAAGTCATGTGTCGAATATGCTCCATAAAACCGGTCTTCATAATCGCACGGAATTGACCCAATGGGCGATCAAAAGTAATAAGCTGTTGACTATCTAGAACTTGCTGAAAAAGTTTTTTAGCATACCCTCAATAGTCAACAGCTTATCAGGGGTTAGGGACTTGCGTGGGAATAATATCCCAGCCAGAAAATCGCTCTGTAGAAGAATCAGACCAGCCGGATGGCACATTATCAAAGCGCAAGTCCCTTAGCTGCCGGGGCTCTCGAAGGCTCTCGCCCTACTTAGGGTGATCAGCAAACCTGATCGATCGGAGGGCGCAAGCTTTGCGCCCCTACAGTAACGGATTTTGTCCACAATGTAGGGGCGAACTGCGTTCGCCCAAAAGGTACATTATCAAAGCG
>NZ_JBLZRT010000014.1:0-54616 GCF_048564745.1 Microcystis sp. | reverse complement strand
TCGCCCCTACAGGACGCGGGCCGATGAAGACGCAAGGTTTTGAAGCACGATTCTCTCAAAATCTTGCACCTGTTTCGCGAGAAAAGCCACAAAACCCTTACCTTGCCTACATTTCACCTTTATTCAGCAAGCCCTAATTAGGGGGGTTAAACTAAGTTAACCCACCAGAATCATCCCGTTTATTTTTAAGGTAAAATCAAAAAACTTCCCTGACAGAAAAGAGTTTGATCGTCGAGAATAAAAGATTTAATCTCCACATCTTTGCCTAAATCGACGGTAAAAGGTTGCAAATCAATAGATAAATCTGGGGCTAAACCTTGCCATTGTCGGGGACTAATCCCTAAAGTGCGGGCATCTTTTAAGGTAATATCAGCAGTAAAAATTACTTCTGCACCTGTTTCTCTATAGCCGAGAAGAGAGAAATAACCCTGATTTAAGAGAACATTTTTCCAGTTAAAACGCTGTTGTGAGATAATTTCTCTGGCGTTAACAATTCCGTTATTTTCTAGGGAAAAAATTAGTAAATCGGCAAAAGCATTAACTAAAATAGTCGAGGCGATCGAATTATTTAAATCCTGCTCGTTAATTTCCACCTCACCGCTAACCCGAATAGGTTCCAAAATTTTTAGGGGTTTCCCTCGCAAAACCTGCCCGATATTAAGACGAATATTTTCCCCTCTTAATTGCGCTTTACCCAGATGTAAACCTTGATAAATCGCTTTTCCTACGGCTAAAAATACCCCGGGGATATAACCGCGCAAAATTTGCCGATCATGACCTTGCAGCTGCATTTCTAAATCTTCTATCTGTTCTACTTGCGTTCTTAAGAACAGACGTACTGCTGGCGGTAAAACCTTACTAATAATCTCACTTTGAGTATTGACCCACATAAACGTTATCTCACTCACTCCACAATGTTTCTAATTGTAACAGAGCTAGATCGATCGAACCATGAGGGGCTGCCGTCAGCTATCAGTTATAGGTAAAAACTTCGCTACTTTCTGATTACTGATCACTGATCACTGAAAAGCCGCTAATTTTTAGGTTTTTGATGCGTTGAGGGAATTAAAACGAGGGGAAAGATAGGCGACTAAAACCCCGAGGGCAAAACCGATTAAATTGCGGAAAAGGGGCAGTAATTCACTGGTGCGAGTAACCACCGGTCCGATGCCAAAAGCAACAAAGAGGATAAACCAGAGGGGAGAGACAATTAAAACCCATTGCCAAGCGAAAACCTGTCCTTCTTTGCGAGGAATACCGGCAAAACCGAAGACTAAACCGCCGACAATTGAGGTAATTAAAGTTAGTATCCACTGTTCCTTCGGTAAACCGGGGACCACCGCACAACCACCTTTAACTAAACAGCCTTTTACCGTGTCTAAAGATTGTACGATCGCATTATTTTCGCCATTTTCCCGAACAAAATACATATTACCGAAACGGGCCTGTAATTCGATCCAAAAAGTGCGGGGTAAAAATTCATAGACGGCATCACCAATACTAAAAGATAGTAGATTACCGCCGCGACCATCGGCCACTAGGAGAATACTTTTATCATCCAATCCCCAGAAATTAATCACGGCCCGGCCGGGGCTGCGGTCATATTGGGTTAAAACTCGCATTTTCCAGCCGGTTTCCCCTTGAAATGTCTCGATATCTCGGATTAATGCCTCTTCCTGTTTTGCGGGTAGATAATTGGCTAAATCAACGATCGGAGTGACTTGATTGGGCAGTAATTCGGGATTATTCACCGCTAGAGCTTGATTTGGGCAGATAATCCAACCCAGACAGCTAATGACACCAATTACAAGAGCGATCGAGATTCCTCGGCAAAAACGATTGAGCATAGCACTTCTAGACAATGAGAATTTTTTCAGCAAGGGTGTAGGCTAACTTTCAGTTTCTTTACACTTATTTACTTTATCTTAAGGGAATTCTCAACTTTAGTCACCCAGTTAGGGACTTGCGCTTTGATAATGTACCTTTTGGGCGAACGCAGTTCGCCCCTACATTAATGTACCTTTTGGGCGAACGCAGTTCGCCCCTACATTAATGTACCTTTTGGGCGAACGCAGTTCGCCCCTACATTGTGGACAAAATCCGTTACTGTAGGGGCGCAAGGAACCTGCGCCCTCCGATCGCCCAGGTTTGCTGATCACCCTAAGTAGGGGGAGAGCCTTTGAGAGTCCCCGCAGCTAAGGGACTTGCGCTTTGATAATATGCCATCTGGCTGGCCTGATTCTTCTACAGAGCGATTTTCTGGCTAGGATATTATTCCCACGCAAGTCCCTTATCGGTCATCAGATGCGAGTTTTCAGTTCACTCTCCAGAAACTCAACTCAAGCTGATGAGGTCTCAACCAGTTGCATTAACCAGATCTTTTGCCAAAATGGAGTAAATATAGTAGCGGGGGGATGGTCAATGACAGCACGGGAAGTATTAGAGTTAATTCAACGGGCAAAAGACGAAAGAGCGGGGGAGTTGGATCTGTCCGACAAAAACTTAACAGAAATTCCCCCCGAAATCCCTCAACTCACCTCCCTGCAATACCTCTACCTCAGAAATAACCAAATCAGGGAGATTCCAGAAGCACTCGCTCAACTCACCTCCCTGCAATACCTCAACCTCAGAAATAACCAAATCAGCGAGATACCAGAAGCGCTCGCTCAACTCACCTCCCTGCAGCACATCCGTCTCAGCAATAACCAAATCAGCGAGATACCAGAAGCGCTCGCTCAACTCACCTCCCTGCAAGAACTCGACCTCAGCGATAACCAAATCAGCGAGATACCAAAAGCGCTCGCTCAACCCACCTCCCTGCAAGTCCTCGACCTCAGCAATAACCAAATCAGCGAGATACCAGAAGCGCTCGCTCAACTCACCTCCCTGCAAGTCCTCTACCTCAGCAATAACCAAATCAGCGAGTTACCAGAGGCACTCGCTCAACTCACCTCCCTGAAAGTCCTCGACCTCAGCAATAACCAAATCAGCGAGACACCAAAAGCGCTCGCTCAACTCACCTCCCTGCAAGTCCTCTACCTCAGCAATAACCAAATCAGGGAGATACCAGAAGCACTCGCTCAACTCACCTCCCTGCAAAACCTCCACCTCAAAAATAACCAAATCAGGGAGATACCAGAAGCACTCGCTCACCTAGTCAACCTGAAGCGATTAGTCCTCGAAAATAACCCGATTACCAACGTTCCCCCGGAAATTATTCGTCAGGGATGGGGTAAAACAATATGGGATGATGGCAATCCGCAGGCGATTTTTAGTTATCTCAAGGATAAAGCTAAACGCCCTCTTAATGAGCTTAAAGTTTTATTGGTGGGGGAGGGGGATGTGGGGAAAACTTCCCTGTTAAAGCGGTTACTGCACAATACCTTTAATTCCGGAGAACCCAAGACCCCCGGCATTAATATTGAAAAGTGGCCACTGCCCCAAAAACCCGATATTCGCCTCAATATCTGGGATTTTGGCGGTCAGAAAGTGATGCAAACCACCCATCAGTTTTTTCTGACTAAACGCAGTCTTTATCTGCTTGTCCTCGACAACCGCAAAAATGAACAGCAAAACCGTCTGGAATACTGGTTAAAACTCATTGAAACCTACGGAGGCAATTCTCCCGTGATTATCGTGGGTAATTGTGCCGATGAAAATCCCCCGCAAGTTAAGATCCGCACCCTCCAGAAAAAATATCCCCAAATCACCAAGCTAATCGCCACTTCCTGTAAAACCGGTGCGGGAATCGAGCAACTTGTGCAGGAAATCGCCTCTCAAATCGATGCTATTCCCCATATCAAAGATCCATTCCCTAATAGTTGGTTTGAGATCAAAACTCAACTAGAAGCGATGCAAAAGAGTTATGACTTTATTTCCTACGAAAAGTATCAGGAAATGTGTCAGACAGCCGAGATTAAAGAGGCCAGCGATCAAAAAAGTTTAGTGCAGTTTCTCCACGATCTCGGTATTGTCCTCAACTACCAAGATGATCCGCGACTGAATGAAACCAATGTCCTGAACCCGGAATGGGTAACTAGCGGTGTTTATGATATTCTCAATAATCACGATTTGATGGTGCAAAAAAAGGGCATTCTTTCACTGCCAGATCTGCAAGATATTCTCAAAAAAACCCAACGTTATCCCGAAAATAAACGCCGATTTTTGATGGATTTGATGGGAAAATTTGAACTCTGTTTTCCCCTTGATGGTTACAGTCCCGATCGCTATCTAATCACCGATCTTCTACCCATCGATGAACCGGATGTGGATAGCTACGAAAACGCACCTTTACACTTCCAGTACCGTTATGATATCCTGCCCGGTAGCATTATTTCCCGCTTTATCGTCCGTAATCACCAGATGATCTATAAAACCATGCGTTGGCGTAGTGGTGTGGTTCTGACAATGGATCTTAATAAAGCTTTGGTGCGTGCCGACGAGGAAGATAACTACATCAGCATAAAAGCCCAGGGTTCCCGTGCTAATGCGCTTTTAGCTATTATTAGGGCAGATTTTGATAAAATTCACGCTACTATCCCTAATTTAGCCGTACAGGAAAAGTTAGTGATTCGAGAATTGCAAGGGGAACAACCCACCGGGGTAGAAGTTCCCGTCGATTATCTCCATCTGATAGAACTCGATCGCCAAGGCAGAGTGGAAGAACCTCTCCCCGGTTTGCGCGGCAAATATAATATCCGCGATATCTTAGAAGGGGTGGAATCTAAGACAGAAAGAGCAAGAGATCTCGATATAAGGGAGGAACGTGGCCGCAAAAGCCGAGAAAATCGCCCTATGAGTCCCAAAACGCCAGAAACTCCCAATCTCCTGAAACCTAGTCTCGCTTTGTTGCTGATTTTAGCTGTGGTTGCTTGTATAGTTGCGGTGATTGCCCATTTTGTGCCAGATTCAAAGCATATTACCAGCGTTTTGACAATTATTGTTATCTTTGTTTTTATTGTCTTTGTGTTATTGCTCTTGACGGGTAAAATCAATCAAACGACCTTTAATCAGCTTTTTGAAGTTTTGTCGCGATTTATCCCTACTTTTAAAGGACAAGAACCAAAAACCAACAACGATGACACCCCCCAAGAAACCCCCAAATCGGAGCAGTAAAGATTTGCTTACCACAGAAAGGTAACTTAGACGAAAAAGTTTACAAATATTTAGGGTTTGCTGAATAAATGTGAAATGTAGGCAAGGTAGAGGTTTTGTGGCTTTTCTCCCGAAACAGGTGCAAGATTCTGAGAGAATCGTGCTTCAAAACCTTGCGTCTTCATGGTTCCGCGTCCTGTAGGGGCGAAGCATTCGGACAATAACTTATCGGTGAAACCGTAGATTTTCTATCCGAATGCTTCGCCCCTACTTTTTCAGCAAACCCTATTTAGGGTTTGCTGAAAAAGTTTGTTGGTGGGGTTAGGAGTTGAGAGTTGGGGTTTTAGGGAGTTGGGGTTTGAGGGTTTTGGGGTATTAGTTGAAATTCTCCTATCTCCCCACACCCTACACCCCACACCCCACACCCCACACCCCACACCCCACACCCTACACCCCACTGCCCCATCTCCTTAACTGCGTTTCCAAGTATTCCAAGCGACTTTAAAACCGATCAAGAGGCGACGGCTGCCACGATCGAGCTTGCTAAGACCAGCTTTAGCACTACCGAGACTGCGATCGACTCCTTGGACAACTTGGCGGGTACTTTTAACCCCTTCATCGATATTGTCGGTTAATTCGCTGATTTCCGCCCCTGTCAGGCGAATTGCTTCTAGAGTCGGGGGAAATTCCCGATGGAGGGTATCGAATAATTTTTCGGCACTCCGGGCTGCCCGGGCTAACTCTTGCAGAGCAGGTAAAGCGGCGATGAAAACCGCCGTTAAACTAACGGCGACTAGCAGTAAAGAACATCCTAGCCAGAAAATAGGTTCGGTCATTTAGTAGTGATTCGAGTGTTGATTATCGCCTTCGGGGGATTCTTGCGAGTCGGGGAAAGGATTGTCCGTGGCTAGACTTTGACTAGCTTCGATTCCGGCTGTCACCGCCTCTTTTAATCTCATTAAAGTATCATCCCAATTACGCCGGGCCGATTCCGATAGGCGATCGGCCTGCAATTGCATCGTCGTGGTCAGATCTTCGGCTAATTCAGGCAAAGCCTGGGCGGATTTTCGCAGAATTCGACGGGTTTCTTTTCCAGATCTCGGCGCTACTAATAAACCCGCCGCTACTCCGATCGCACTGCCCACTAAAACCCCGACGAAGAATAAGCCGCCGTTACCGTTATTTTTATCTGCCATAGGATTGCCCTTGTACTTAATTCCCAATTTTACGAGC
This sequence comes from Microcystis sp., assembly GCF_048564745.1. Classification (NCBI taxonomy): domain Bacteria; kingdom Bacillati; phylum Cyanobacteriota; class Cyanophyceae; order Chroococcales; family Microcystaceae; genus Microcystis; species Microcystis sp. The sequence continues at coordinate 48,289 of NZ_JBLZRT010000014.1, read as the reverse complement.
AATTACACTTCTCTTGTGCAGTTTCTTCGGCAAAATTTTGGACTGTTGCTCTTGGTAAGCAGCAACAGACCTAGAAGGGATAAATTGAGAAAAAACTAGCGATCAGGGAAAAACCTGATTTTATTGCTGACTTTGAGCCAATAAGGGAGTGAAAAAGAAGAACCTCTGGGAGTCTTGCCGTGTTTCGACCCCAAAGGTTCTTCTTATGCTGAACTTATACTCCTCACACAATAGTAATAATACACATAATCCGCTGCTTTTGTCAAGAGGTTTATGACATTTTTTTCCACAGACCTCTGGCCAAATTAATTTCCTGGGATCGGTAGGCGCTCTTGTCGGGGACAGCTATCAATATCAACTATTACCTTCAAGCCACGTTTTTAAATCTCGTTCTGGTTTAGCCACATTGAATAAATGTAAACCAAAATCCTCTGAAATATCTTGACAAATTTTCACTCCTCTGATGCTGTTGCCTTTTTCATCTAAAAGGGGCGAAAAAGTCCCAATTCCCAACTGATGGGGAACTACTGCCGTAATTCCGCCCCCGACACCGCTTTTTGCTGGTAATCCTACCCGATAGGCCCATTCTCCCGAAGCGTCGTACATTCCACAGGTAAGCATAACACTGATCACATCTTGAACGTAGTGTTCATCGATCGCCCGTATTCCTGTGATTGGGTTGACACCTCCATTAGCTAAGGTAGCAGCCATCAGAGCTAAATCGTGAGCATGGACGAGGATGGCGCATTGTTGACAGTAAAGATCGAGGGTTTCTTCAATTTTATCGCTAACCATGCCAAAATTTAGCATTAGATAGGCCATGGCCCGATTGCGATTGCCGGTGGATTTTTCCGAGAGAAAAACGGGGACATTAATCTCGTGATCCCTGCCGGTATAGCGTTTAAACATTTCTAAAATACGTTTTAGCCTTTCCGTGGCATTCTGTCCGGTGATTAAATCCGTAGTAGCGATCGCACCAGCATTAACCATAGGATTATAGGGACGATTGGTTTTTTCATCGAGAATAATCGAGTTAAAAGCTTCTCCGGTGGGTTCAACACCGACTTTACTATTAACGTATTCCCTTCCGTGATCTTCTAGAGCTAATCCAAAGACAAAAGCTTTAGAAATTGATTGTACTGTAAAGGTTTGCTGACAGTCTCCCACCTCAAAAATCTGACCATCAGTGCTAATTACGGAAATACCAAACCATTCTGGAGCTGCTAGGGCTAATTCCGGAATATAATCGGCGATCTTACCCGTCTGTAAATCAGAGTATTTTGCGTGCAGATAGTTAAGATAGTTCCGAAAAGGATAGACTAACTCTTGCTCGGAATTGACGGGACTAATAAAATCTTTTGGGGAAGCCATAGAGGAGTATAGCAGTTATCCTAATAATGAGTGACAAGGTTGTGGTTTTGGGGAGTCAGTCCCCAGTATTGAGGAGACGATGCCCAATGAATTTATCTTTGAGCTTGATGGGAACCCCTATAAATTATTCCATGATTTGACGAGCAAGGGACAAAATATTCAAATATTGAGATTTTGTAAAAGTGTTATGATCTAGTAAGCTATTCGTAACTGCTTGTTTCGGGTGCCGCCCCCTTTGCCATGCTTAGAGTGCTTCGGAAATTTAGATGCTGAACAGCTTAATTATACTCTGTAAGTATCTTGACAATCGAAAACGTTTTGAGATATGATAATTTAGTCATACTATATATTGATACACTTCAATCTCCAATTAATTTTTTACTTAACTAAGCAAATATGGCGGATTCAGGACTGGTCTGGTACATTCTCCACGCCGAAAGGCTTATCCAATAAGGGGTTGTCTGTGCCAGATGGATAGAGGAACCGCCGTAGCTGTTGTATCATACATTCAATAGTTCTTATATTATTGTGAACTGACATTTTCTCCTTGATTAATATGCAATTTGAAGTATCTCAGATAACGCAAGAGCAGTTAAACAAAATTCTCCAGATAAAAGAAGGCCACTTTCTAGATTTAAAGTCAATAGATATTAAACCAGCTAAATTAAGTAGATCTATATCTGCATTTGCCAATGCTAGTGCAGGAGATATTTACATTGGAATTGACGAAGATGATAATAGACAAGGCAAGAAAATCAGAAATTGGCGTGGTTTTGATGATCAAGAAGCCGCCAATGCACACTTACAGCTTTTACATGAGATTTTTCCTGATCGTAATGGTTATGATTGTATATTTCTGGAATCTCAAGAAGTCTCTGGCTTAGTTTTACAATTCACGATTCATAAATCACGAGAAATTGTTTATGCTTCTGATGGAAAGCCGTATATTAGGCAAGGCGCACAAAATTTACCTGTAAACGATCCTCAAGGTCTAGATAGATTACGACTAGATAAGGGTATAAACTCCTATGAAACACAAACCATAGATGTAGAATCAGATGTTATTGTTGAATCAGAAACAATAAAAAAGTTTATTACTTCTGTTATTCCAAATTCTATGCCAGAGACATGGGTAAAAAAACAACAATTACTAAAATATGGTAAGCCGACAATAGCAGGTGTTCTTCTGTTTTCTGATGAGCCTCAAGCAATTATACCGAAGCGTTGTGGTATAAAAATATATCGTTATAAGACAAAAGAATTAGAGGGTACAAGAGAAACTCTAGCTTTCGATCCAATTACAATCGAGGGGTGTTTGTACGTTCAAATACAAAATTCCGTATCTAAAATTATTGAAGTAGTACAAGAAGTTTCTAAGATGGGAAAAGAGGGACTAGAATCAATAAAATATCCTCAAGATGCTATTCATGAAATTGTTACAAATGCAGTATTACACAGAGACTATAGCATAGTATCAGATGTACAAGTCCGTATTTTTGACAATAGAATTGAGATCGAAAGTCCAGGCAAATTACCAGGACATATTACTGTGGAAAACATTTTAAAAGAGCAATTTGCAAGAAATGGAGCTATAGTTAGGATTATTAATAAGTTTCCTGATCCTCCCAATAAAGATGTGGGAGAGGGATTAAATACAGCTTTCCAGGCAATGGCTAAATTGCGATTAAAACCACCAGAAATATGCGAAAGAGAGAATTCTGTGATCGTCTCTATTAAACATGAACACCTAGCTTCTCCAGAAACAACTATAATGGATTATTTGAATGACCATCAAGAAATTACCAATAAGAAGGCTCGACAAATAACTGGTATTACTTCAGAAGGAACCATCAAAGGCGTGTTTTATAGATTGCACAGAACAGGATTAATTGAACTGATTCCAGGAAGACCAAAGTGTAAGGCTTCTTGGTGTAAAACTGGAACTTTTAAAAATCAAGACGAAAATACCAAACCAATGGAGGATTTATATCCTGAGTACGAAAAAAAAATCCTTGAATATCTAGACGATAATGAAGAAATAAATAATCGTCAAGCACGGGAAATACTCGGAATTGATGCCAGTAAAGCCAGAAATGTTTTCAATAGATTGCGAAACAAAAGCCTTCTTGAAACTGTTCCTGGCAAACCTCGCAATAAGTCAACATGGCGCAGACTCAAATGATTCTGATGGGAATAAACTCAAAGGCCGTAGTAACTTGATGATAGCATAGAAGCAGAAACCGATTAAAACTATGTTCTTAAAACTCTAGAGACGTTAATAGGCACATCTCTAGAGAATTTCTGTAATCCCTAATTAACTTCTCGAACCGCGATAAATGCGATCAGCTTGGGACGGTTCTAAATAAGTATAGCCCGGTTTTTGGGTTGAGGAGCCATTCTTTTTGGCCACAGTATTAACCGCAGGAGTCGCTTTTTTTACCTCCGCGTGAGTCCTGATATAATCCTCAGAAATCTTGAAGGGATGACTATTGGGAAGATGACGACTAGAGGGTAAATTGTCTGCTGCTTCGGGATGGGTAATTTTACTATGGGGAGCGACAAAATCGTGTAGGATGGGATCGTAGGCTAAAATTTCGCCGGTTTCAATCCGAAAAATCCAACCGTGTAGGGACAATTTACCCTGATGTAATCGGGAACGAATAATTGGATAGCTTTGCAAATTACTTAACTGATTGAGAACATTTTCTGCTACTGTCACCTCGATCAGTTCTTCTCCTTCTAGTTCTTTGTAATTATCCTTAACTAAACGTCGAGTAGCTTCTGCTTGTTTTAACCAATCGTAAACTAAAGGCATTTCATCGGCCAGACTCTGCAATTTTAGCAAACCTTTCATCGCTCCACAATGGGAGTGACCGCAGATAATCACTTGCTCGATGCCGAGAGCGTTGATAGCATATTCTATAGATGCACCCTCACCACCATTGGTTGCTCCGTAGGGAGGAATTATATTTCCCGCATTACGAATTACGAATAATTCCCCCACCTCCGCTTGGGTAATTAGGTTAGGATCGATACGGGAATCGGAACAGGTGATAAACAGGATTCTCGGTTTTTGTCCGTGGGAGAGTTGCTCAAATAATTGCCGATGTTCATCAAAATAACCACTCTGGAACTTTTCTAGTCCCTGTAGGAGTTTCTTCATAATAATTTTTCTGGTTTAGTTTGATCGCTATTTACTCGATCCTTTCAGCATTATCGGGCATGAGATAACAGCAATGCAACCGGCCAGATTAGCGATCGTTATCGGCGGCGAGATCGGTTATATTTTGTTAAGATAAGATACAGACTGTATCTAAGCAAATTTTATTCTATGGAAACTGCAACAATTTTGGGTGTTTCGATCGCTGCCGCTTTGGTAGGGATTACCGCTTTAGCTCTTTATACCGCTTTTGGACCGCCGGCAGCAGAATTAAGCGATCCTTTTGAAGATCACGAAGATTAATTCTTTAATAACCATGTGGCTATCTGCCAAGGAGAAATTTGCTCCATAGGATCGATCGCTTTTTCTAAACCATCGATCGATTCTTTTATTGTTAATTGTAATTGATTGGCAAAATCAATTACAGCGTTTTCTCCCTGACATTCATAGACGCGCATTACCCAACCCCGAGAGGCTGTTTCACTTGGTTTGAAACTCATTAAAATTAAGTTATCGGCCGAGAATTTTAACCATTGTGCCACGGGTGGCAACTGGGTTGATCGAGAAGAATTATTAATAAAAATAACGTTGACAGGTGAGTTTAACTGCCAAGCGTGATGGACAGTTTTCGCCGTTTTCCAGTTACCTTGATGGGGATATATTGCATAGGTAAATTCTTGGTTTCCCATATCCGCCTCGGGATCGGGCCATCGGGGACTTCTCAACAGAGTTAATCGCAGTTGCTGGTTAGTAGCATCATAGCCATATTTATTATTATTTAAAAGACTTACACCATAGTTTGCCTCTGTATCGGTTAAATCCGCCCATTTATGGGCGTAAACTTCCCATTTTGGCGATTCTGGTTCGTGATCACGCTCGATCGCACCACAGGCAATTTCATAGGTGGTAAAATCGCTGTTTAGGGTGAGAGGAAAAGCGGTTTTTACCAAAGTATGTTCTTGCTGCCAATTAACAATAGTTTTAATCTGGAGCATAGGAGCATCTTTTTCTAAGATATAATCTTGACAAAATTCCGAATCAGCTAAACTTCTGATCACGCGAATCTGCCAGCGCAAGGGACCACATTCTAAGCATTCGATCGATTTTAATACTGTTTTAGGTAAGGTATATTGTTGATAATTCGGATCGATATTCCAAGCGTCCCAATATTGTCCTTGATCTTTAAATGCCTGTAATTGATTACCGGCAGCTTGCAGGATTTCTTTTTGATTAATTATATCGAATATACTATCTATATCCCCCGTTTCCGAGTTAATAGTAACTTTAAGCAGTCCATTATCTAAAATAAATTGGCAGTTGGTTAAATTTTGCTCGGCTGCTTGCTGATTGGCAACTAACCAAAATAACTTATAACCCACAGAAGGAATATTTTCAGCGAGAAATAATAGCTGATTGTCGTGGGATAATTGCGAAAGACAAAGACAATTATTCAAGTCATAAACCGAACAATTGACAGATTCTATCGCTAAAGAGATAACCTGGGTTCTTTCCCAGTTAAGAGAATTAAAAACTAGAAAAGGCTTTGCTTGGGGATGGGGGGGATTAGGCAAATTAATTTGATTAGCAATTGCCTGTAAAGCTTGATCTAAAATTGCTTCACCTGTGGTGATAACTTGCCGCCATAACTGATTAGCATCCCTAAATACTTCGGGGATAGAAGTACCCGGCAGTATATCATGAAACTGATTTAATAAAACCTTTTTCCATGCGGATTCTATCTCGACTTTCGGATAGGGAATCTCTAGTAAAATATTAGCCAGAGAAGACCATAGTTCCCCTTGATACAAGAGGATTTCACAGTAACGATTATAAGCCTTTTGGTCGGCGTGGGTAGTATAACAACCCCGATGGAATTCTAGATATAATTCATCATCCCAGATAGGGAGATTACTTGTCTCCAGACTGTCCAGATAGGTTGTTGCTTGGCTAAATTTTAACTGGGGGAAAAAAGGAGATTTTTGCCAACGTTGGGCCACCTCTAACATATCACGAGTCGGACCGCCGCCATGGTCGCCAACACCGGGCAGCCAAAAAATATCTTTTAAGCCGGTTTGCCGTTCCCAATTGAGAGCATGATCGGTCATAATAATTGGGTTAGTATCCATAACTCCGGCAACATTGGGAGGAGACATGAGGGAAAGAATTTTACTGCCATCGGGAGATTGCCACCAGAAAAAACCGTGGGGAAATTTAGTCGTATCATTCCAATGGAGTTTCCCAGTTACAAAATATTTGATGCCAAAGGATTTAAGAATTTGTGGCAATTGGTAGGGAAACCCAAAGGTATCCGGCAGCCAAGCAGTTTCAGTGATTTGCCCAAATTTTTCTTGAAAATATTGTTGTCCATAAAGCAGCTGTCGAAATAGGGATTCCCCGGAGATTAAATTGACTTCTGGTTCTACCCACATCCCGCCCAAAAGTTCCCAAGATTGCCCTTTATATGCCTCTAGAATTGCTTGAAATAGGTCAGGATGATGTTTTTCTATCCATTCGTAAATTAGGGGACTAGAATGACCAAATACTAGGTTAGGAAAATCTTTTTGCAGATTTAAAACCGAGATAAAAGTGTTTTTTGCTACTTGCCAAGTTTCTGCCAACGGCCACAACCAAGCCAGATCCAAATGTGCGTGGCCGAGAAGATGAAAACTGCGTTCTTTGAGAGGTTTAGCGAGGGGTTGTAGGGATTGACGAATTGATTCTAGGGATTGATTAAATCTATCTTTGTTGGTGACATTATCCCAGTCAATATTATCGAGAGTAGCGGTAAAAGCTGCTAAGTTTTCAGGATAAAAAGTTTGTAGATAATTATGGAGGATGGTTAATTCATCAGCAACAAAACTAGGATCGATCGCTTGGCTATATTCATAGATTAACTGCGATTTCATCAAACCACCAATATCATGATTGGGACTGACTAAACGCAGAGTAACAAGAATTTCTTGACCAGTAGAGACCGAGTTAGAAAGTAAAATGCGCGTGGAAGAATCAAAGAGATCTCCTGCTTGGATAAATTGATTATTAACATAAATTTTGACATCTTCCGCCCACCAAGTTAAGATTAATCTCAGTTCCATTCCCGCTAAAGGATAACCGGCTAAATGTTCGGGGACAATAATTTTTTGAGTTAGATATTGGATTTGTCTGCCGGCCGGCCAAATAATGTATTGTTTTTCATTGAGGGTGACGGGTTGAATTGGTTTTCCCGCTGCTGTAGCGATCCACCAATTTTTCTGAACATCTCTGCGGGTGAGGTGAGACAGTTTAGCGATGTTGTCTAGGGGAGACATGAGCCAACAAATAAGTTAATTTTGACTATTTTAGGCGATCGATGTCTAATTGGGCTAGGGGAGAACTTATGTTAACGCCATAGTGCTGAAGACTTACTTAATCTCATCCGCCAACGGCTGATTGAGAATGAGCAGGGAAGAGAAAGCCCGTGATGAGGATTGAACTCATGACCTCACCCTTACCAAGGGTGTGCTCTACCACTGAGCTACACGGGCATTGATCGTGGTGGGCCGGGCCGGATTCGAACCAGCGTAGGCGTAGCCAACGGATTTACAGTCCGCCCCCATTAACCACTCGGGCACCGACCCATTAATTCCACGATTAACAATCATAGCACCCTTAGCTAAAACACACAAGTGTTTAGGGAAAAAAATTTTTGAGCCATAAAATAACTCCCGTTAAAGCCATGGCTTTAACGGGAGTTTTCTGATAATCTCGAGAGAGATTAGAGTAAACTTTCTTCTTGGTGAGTTTCGATCACACAGTCAGAGGTAGGATAGGCGACGCAGGTGAGGACATAACCCGCTGCAATTTGATCGTCATCAAGGAAGGATTGATCGGATTGATCGATTGTACCAGATACAAGTTTACCGGCACAGGTGGAGCAAGCTCCCGCACGGCAGGAATAAGGTAAGTCCAGTCCTTGCTCTTCAGCTATATCGAGAATGTAATCATCATCTTTAACTTCAATTTCATGCTTGCCATCGGGTGTTATCAGGGTGACTTTATAGGTTGCCATCGGTTGTTCCTCTTAATTAAATGCTAGTGAAAGCGGCAGTCTCTACAATTGCCTCTCGCCCGTCCTCAGAGTGAACGATTGGAGCGAGTTTCATTTTTGATACTACGGGAAAATCTGCCTGACTCAGCCTTGCATTAGTAATGACAGTCTTAAATAAACTTAAAATAAAATTTACTTATATATCTAACCCAGAATTCTTGAGGATACTTGCTCGATCTCTAGATAATTTCATCCCTCTACAATCTAGCTAAACTAGCCACTACTAAGCATTTGGAGCTATAATGTTAATTGTTTTTTTAGCCTTAAGCCGATTTTTATTAAATATTAATTTAACTTATAGTTAAGATAGATGTCGATGAATTGTCTTTAACCCAGCCAAGAAATTGCTTTTCGGCACTACTGCCGGTAACACATCTAGGGAAACTAGGAAAAAATATGTTGACAATCAAACCAATAAATGATAGAGGGAGATAAATCCCCTGTGGCCAGGGGTAGCATCCGTTAAAACGGATGGCTAACCCTCCCTGACGATTTTATGGTTTTCGGATTGTCAGTTTTCCAGGATATGGTTCACCGATTAGCAATCACTAATTACTTATTAGGTTGGGGAGTCATGCGTAGATAGGGTTTAATTTCTTCAACCCCTTTGGGAAATTTGCTGCGAGCTTCTTCAGTGGGAATAGAGGGAACCACCACACAATCGCCGCCATCAGTCCAGTTGGCGGGGGTAGCCACTTGATAGTTATCGGTGAGCTGCAGGGAGTCAATCACGCGCAGGATCTCGTTAAAATTGCGTCCCGTGCTGGCAGGATAGGTAATGGTTAAACGTAATTTTTTGTTGGGATCGATGATAAACACCGAACGTACCGTGAGATTATTGAGGGAATTGGGGTGAATCATGCCGTAGAGATCCGACACTTTGCGATCGCCATCGGCGATAATCGGATAGTTAACGGTAGTGTTTTGAGTTTCGTTGATGTCATTAATCCAACCCAGATGGGATTCGGCACTATCCACACTCAAAGCGATCACTTTCACATTGCGTCGCTCAAATTCTGACTTAAGACTAGCCACCGTACCTAATTCCGTGGTACAAACGGGGGTATAATCAGCCGGGTGGGAGAACAGCACCACCCAGCTATCTCCTACCCACTGGTGAAAAGAAATCGGACCTTCACTAGAATCTTGTGTAAAATCTGGAACGATATCACCCAATTGGAGAGCCATAATTGTGTCTTCCTTATTATATATTTCAAGACAAGCAACAGTTTATGATGCCATAGGAGTGCTGTTCGTCATTGATAATTTTAGGGATTTATAATAATTGGGTTAGGGGATAGGGAAATGAGGAAATGGGGGAAGTGGGGAGATAGGGAAATAGGGAAATTCAACTGTAGCAGCCGCCAGATGGCAGCAGGAAAATCTTTGCCAGAAAGGGGTTTTAGAGATTTAGATTGTCCTAACCAACTTGTTCTTTGTGATCAAACCCCAAAACCGCAAAACCCTTCCCCTAGGGGGGCAAACTAGGTTATGATCTGGTCTAATGGCATGATATAACTTTTTTAACTAGCTATCAGCGTTCAGCTAATAGCTAGGCTGCGGTGGCAAATCCCAATTCCCCACCCTATGCCTAGTCGGAAAGCTGACGGCTTAATTTCTTGTCCTGATCGTTAATTTGCCTTGGTTTTAGGAGACCACAACTGCAATGAAGAATCTTGTTCGTCTGCTGGCGGTAATTGCCTTGATTATCGGGAGTTTTTGGGGCAAAGTTCCCGCTCAAGCTCTCAATCTTACCTCGATCACCCTTCCCTCTCATCCCGTGGCGGTCTTAAATGCGGCTGATGCCAAACTAACCACAGAATTTGGGGCGAAAATCGACCTTAATAACAGTGATATTCGTGATTTCCGGGACTTGAGAGGGTTCTATCCCAATTTAGCCGGTAAAATCATCAAAAACGCCCCCTACGAAGAAGTGGAAGATGTCCTCAATATCCCCGGACTCTCAGCCACTCAAAAAGAGCGTTTACAGGCTAATCTGGAGAAATTCACCGTTACTGAGCCTTCTAAAGAATTTATCGAGGGTGATGACCGTTTTAACCCCGGGGTTTACTAAATCCGGTTAATTACGGTTTTAAAAAAATTCCAAGGTGAGCGATCGCTCACCTTTTTCAGTGATTAGCTTCTGAAGGCAAGAGGCAAAAGTAAAGAATCTGGCATACTGCCCCAAGGGAAAGACCGGGGATTTTTGCCAGAGCTATAGAGAAATGCAATGCTAGAATAAATAGAATTTATCAATTAACTCCTACATGGTCGTTTCCTCGCAACTGCCGAGTTATCAAGATGTTTTAGTGGTGGGATCGGGAGCGGCGGGATTGTATGCCGCGCTGTGTTTACCCCCTAACTTAAAGGTGGGTTTAATTACCAAAGAAGATTTGAAAACTGGGGCTAGTGATTGGGCGCAGGGGGGAATTGCGGCGGCCACGTCTCCTCAGGATTCCCCCGTTTTCCATTTAGAAGATACCCTGAAAGCCGGAGCGGGCTTATGCGATCGCTATGCCGTGCAGTTTTTAGTCGAGAAGGCCCCCCAAGCGATCGCTGATTTGCTGCGGTTAGGAGTTAGTTTTGATCGCTCTGGAGATGACTTAGCCCGCACTCTTGAGGCTGCCCATTCCCAGGCCAGGGTGCTGCACGCAGCTGATCGCACGGGGAGAGCGATCGTCAGTACCCTGATGGAAAAAGTGACCGAGCGACCCAATATTACCATTATTCCCCAAGCGATCGCGCTGAAACTCTGGCTTGACCCGGAAGGGCAACGCTGTCAAGGTATTTGTTTACTCCATCAAGATCATCTCTATTGGCTGCGAGCGCAAGCAGTCATTCTGGCGACGGGAGGCGGTGGTCAAGTCTATGCCCAAACCACTAATCCCGCCGTTAGCACTGGGGATGGAGTCGCCCTCGCTTGGCGTGCTGGGGCAGTGATTCGCGACCCGGAATTTTTTCAGTTTCACCCCACCGCTTTGACTGTGCCGGGGGCGCCGCGGTTTTTAATTAGTGAAGCGGTGCGCGGCGAAGGAGCGCATTTAATTGATGCTCTGGGGCGGCGTTTTGCCTTCGATTATCATCCTGCCGGAGAATTGGCCCCCCGGGATGTGGTCAGTCGGGCGATTTTTAGCCATTTGCAGAAAACCTCTGACGATCCCGCCCATGCCAAAGTATATCTAGATTTAAGACCGATCGAACCAGAGCGTCTGCGTTATCGTTTCCCCAATATTATCCGCATCTGTCAAAAATGGGGCATTAATGTGTTTGAAGATGTGATTCCCGTTGCCCCCGCCGCTCACTATTGGATGGGAGGAGTGGCCACCGATTTAAACGCCCGCACTTCTCTACCCGGTTTATATGCCATCGGCGAGGCGGCCAGTACGGGTGTTCACGGTGCTAATCGTTTAGCCAGTAATTCTCTTTTGGAATGTATTGTCTTTGCGGCAAATTTAGTTGAAATAGGTCTAGAGCCAGAAAACTTGGTGGGGGAAAGACCAGAAAAAACCTTAGAAATTGCGGAAAACTGGCAGGAAGAACAGGAATACTGGCAAAAAGTACGGAGAGAATTACCGATTTTAATGTGGGAAAATGCGGGAATTTGCCGATTTCAAAATGAGTTAGAAACTGCTATCCTACGGGTGCATCAGTGGAAACAACAGTTACAATCCTTAAAGATGGGCCAATTTCTCCAGAATCTTCTCCCCGACAAAGGACAATTATTTTTGTGTCCCTCGGTGCAGTTAGAAATAAGGATAGCGATCGAGACGTTAAATCTTTTAGATATCGCCGACTTAATTCTGGAAAGTGCCTTATTAAGAGCAGAAAGCCGAGGTGGTCACTATCGGGGCGATTATCCAGAAACTGTGGCTAATTGGCAAGTACACACGACTATTCAAGGTCGAACCTGGCGCAAAACTCCTGTACAAGCTTAATTAGGCCGGTTTTTCACAGATAATCTCTGAGTGCTAAACAGTGGAATCTATCTCCGATCCCAGCAGCGGCACGATTTGCCTGACGCTGACCGGGGGCTTTTCCCCATCATCCTGGTCTATGACCCATCTCTGGGGTTCAGTGCTTGTCATTTATGGCTTTTAGGCTATCATACTGTTACCTACCCCTAAACAGTTACATAAATTCTATGATCAAACCTAATTTTCTATTGTTGTTAGCTATCGGTGTGAGCAGTTGGGGTCATGATTTTCAGGCTTTATCCAAGGCTAACGCCCAAACTCCACCTAGGTTAGAGCAGGCCCAGACTGTCGCCACTTACGATCAGTTGATGAAAGCTGGTTACGAGGCCAAAACCCAAAAGAATTATCAACTCGCCCTAGAAAAATTTCAACAAGCTCTGGCACAACGTCCGAACGATAACTCTGCTCAAAATGCGATCGCTGATACGCAGAAAGACCTAGGTCAAACCGGCACGGTTGCCAACCCTGCCGCCAAAAATGAGAATTTGCCAATACCATTAATTGCTGGCTCGGCCTTGTTATCCATCGCTTTATTGGCAGCTTTACTATCGCTTTTCCTTCAATACCGTCCCAAGGGCAAGGCCTCAAAACGCCGCAAAAAGACAACTTACGTCAACGTCAATCCTAAAAACCCACCCGACAACTTCTTTGAGGGCAATGGCAATTCCTTCGGTGCGGACACCAAAACCAGCAGTGAGATTAATGACAATTGGGAGGATGATTTCGCGTCTTCTTTGCCCGTACAAGCTACCTCCCGCATCCCGAACGCAGACTCAATTATGAGTTTAATTGAAAGTCTCCGCGATGACGATCCCCGTACCCGCAGACGGGCGGTTTGGAAGCTGGCACAGATGTCTGATTCTAGGGCAATGCAGCCTTTAGTCGATAGCATGATGGATGGGGATTCCTACGAACGTAGTTTAACCCTAGAAGCTCTCGCTCAAATCTGCACCCGCTCCCTGCGACCGATGAACCAAGCTTTGGCTATCTCTCTCCAGGATAAAAATCCCCAAGTGCGGAAAAATGCCATTCGCGATCTAACTAGACTCTACGATGTCATGTCTCAGATCAGTCAATTAATTTGTCATGCCCTTGATGATTCCGATGAGGAAGTGCAGGAAACGGCACGCTGGGCAATTAGACAGTTAAATCTGCAATTAGCTCCCCGTTTAGATATTGCTCCCCTGGAAACCACCGGTGAACCAGAAGATGATGATGTACAGGATACTTCCTTCACCGAAACCACACTGACTTTCACCGAAACCACATCCACTGAGGTGCAAAATTGAGTCGAAAACTGTTATTTATCTCCACCCCCGTGGGATTTCTGGGTTCGGGGGGCGGCGGTGGCGTAGAATTAACTCTTTATAATCTCGCTCGCACTCTGACCAGGCAAGGCTATCTGGTGCGGGTAGTGGCTCCAGAAGCCTCGCAGTTGCATGATATTCCCTTAATCACTATAGCAGGAAATGCCCAGATTTCCGCCCAAAGTCAGGGCCAGCAAGCCCCGATTTTAATGCCCGAAAATGCCGTTTTGGCCAATATGTGGCACTACGCCCAATCAGTACAAAGTCAGTATGATTTAATTGTTAATTTTGCCTACGATTGGCTCCCTTTTTATCTCACTCCTTTTTTTGCCACTCCCGTCGCCCATTTCGTCAGCATGGCTTCCGTTTCTTTGGCGATGGATCATATTATTGAAAAAACCTATAGCAGTTTTCCCCATTTACTCGCTTTTTACACCCTCGCCCAAGCGGAAACTTTCTCCCTCTCTCCCCCCTATCGCTGTTTGGCTAGTGGTTTAGACCTATCTTTGTATCAGTTTCGGGCCGATTCCTCCCCCTGTCTAGCCTGGGTGGGACGGATTGCCCCAGAAAAAGCTTTAGAAGATGCGATCGCTGCTTGTCAACAGTTAGGTGTGCCTTTACGCGTTTTCGGTCATATTTCCGATCCTCTCTACTGGCAAAATTTACAGGATACCTACAGTTTCGATTTAGTCGATTATCGCGGGTTTTTGCCCACTGGGAGCCTACAAAAAGAGCTAGGCGACTGTTTTGGCCTGTTGATGACCCCGCGCTGGGTTGAGGCTTTTGGTAACGTGGCTATTGAAGCTTTGGCCTGTGGTGTTCCCGTAGTTGCCTATCGTCGCGGTGGTCTGGTAGAAATTATTGAAGATGGAAAAACTGGGTTTTTAGTTGAACCCGATAGTATCGAGGGATTAGTTACAGGAATTAAAAATTTAGACCAGATCGATCGATATTTTTGTCGTGCAGTAGTCGAGCAAAAATATTCCCTAGAAGCTTTAGGAAATCGAGTTATTGCTTGGTTTGAAGAAATTTTTACTCGCAGTCAAAAATAAATAGGCTCTCTTGGTTTAGTCTGGTTAAATCTTTATCCCAGAAGGGTTCGGGATCAACCACAGAGACACAAAGAACACAAAGATTGATCGATCCTATGATAAGTTATACCATTTCTCTAAATGAAAACTACACATCGAATTTAAGTCACCCTTTTTAAGGGGGATTTAGGGGGATTAAACTTCTGTAGTCAGACTTTGGAGAATTGGTATTAAACTTATCACACAGAACCTAGAAGAGCCAAAAACGCCTACCTCAAACTAATGGGTAGGCGTAGTTTATCGGTTACTCTACCTAAACTCTCTGTAAAACTTTGGCATAGACAAAATCAGCCAACTGTGTACCTGACCAGAAACCGTGGTCACCGTCCCATTGAAAGTGAACTCCCAGATAAACACGGCTGCGACCATTTTCCAAAGCCGCCGAACTAAAACTATTATAGGTGCGTTTAATCCCCTCGGCGTTAGGATCGTCCGTGTCGGCGGTAAAAGTGACGTTATCAGTACCAAAGAAATTACGCATAATCCCAGCGTGGGCCGCCCCAAAAGTGGCATGACCAGAAACATAGGCAGGGAAAGCGGGACTAAAACGCTGACCGGCGGTATTAATTGATAGGGGTTGCCAATTGGGATCAGCTTCGGTTAAAAGATTACCATCTTGATCGGCCAGACGGATCGCTGTTTCCGGTCGCCAGAGATTAATCGGCAGCCGGTACTTAGCATCCCACGCCACAATAGCGGCATCACCCATGACTAAACCCACTAGGGCAAATAAACGCGCTGTTTCCAGTAGAGATAAATTTCTTTGTTGGGCAACAATTTGGGTAATGCGGAACAGATGGCCGGGGGGTTTATAGGTTCCATCCACATCATTCGCCCAGAAAAAGGCAATTCTAGTCTGTGCAGCAGTACGCGCAGAGGAATTGGCCGCCCCTAACAGTTTGACTTCGTTAAACTGGGCCGCATATTCAGGACTACGGAGAAGGTCGATTTTATTAGCATAGTTACCCGGAAAGGGCGGCCGAAATTGACTCCCAGAAGTCATGACAAAGGGAGTCACGTCCGGCCATTGGGGGGCAACCGCATCCCCGGATCCTGTCGGTCGCCAATCCCCCGGCTGATTACCCGGTTTATACAGGGGAGGTTGGTCAGAACCGTCATTCTGACGCAGGGTGAGAATGGAATCGGCCACGGCCTGCCCAAAGGTTTTACCTTTGGTATCGGCATCGGACATCTTAACCACGTTTAATCTTTGCAGGGATGTATCCAAAGCAGTATTAAAAGTCATGGTCAGATTGACATAAATCCGGCTAAGAATACGATGGGCCGCATAAACCGCCGCTATTTCAGGAGAAGTACCGGGATCAGGCTTTAACTTTAAATTGCTAGGATAGGGACTGTATAAATTCCCCGAAAGGGCATTAATGGCGTTAAACATCGCCACCTGTAACATCGCCCCCGCCCGGGCAATCGGTGTCGGACCGCCACCAATTTTCCGAATAGTTTCTAAAAAAACGTCATTCCACTCGATAATTACGTTCATATCGTTACCTCCTTTAATATCGCAACTTTGACTTAACAGCCCCAGTCTATTGAATAATTTCAATAGTAACCATAGAAGTTTAGGCTATTAACAAGAAGTTAAGTGACGTAAATCCCACTTTAAAGCACTGGCAATTTGTCAACTACTTTTTACAAAAATTAACTATTGCAGTTATTACTTATCAGATTTGACTGTTCAGTTCACTGATGACTGTTGACTGATAACCGAAAAACCTACCACTTGCCACTTTTCCATAGCGATTTAGTCTGATTGACGATTCGATCGTAAAATAGCAACAGATCAAGAGAGTACAGGTCAAATATGCCGAAATTTGTTATCTGGGGTAGTTATTGTGAAAATGTGCTGGAAAAACGCGCTCCCTATCGTCAAGCACATCTAGAGGGATTAAATCAACAGAAAGAACGAGGAATTCTCATTACTATCGGACCAACGGCAGATTTAAGCCAAGTTTTCGCAATTTATCAGGCAGCCAGCGAGTCAGAAGTGCGAGAGTTAATCGAAGCGGATCCCTACTGGCAAAATGGCATCTGGACAGAGTACCAAGTCAAGGAATGGATTCAAGCCATCTAAGGGGGCTATCAGCTATATTTTTCTATAAGGGTATCTTGATAAAATTTTCCAACTACGCAACTAATCAAACTCATCTCCGGTCAAGTCTGAGGATATTGTCAAGGATAAACCGGATTTATCCCTTATCGATTCAAGCTGACAGCTGATAGCTTGCCTACTTTTTGCTTATTGCCATGGTTTACATCAAAAAGGTCGAACTCTCACACTTCAAATCCTTCGGGGGAACAACTCCCATACCCTTTTTACCGGGGTTTACGGTGGTTTCCGGTCCAAATGGTTCAGGAAAGTCGAATATTCTCGACGCATTGCTATTTTGCTTGGGATTAGCTACTTCCAAGGGAATGCGGGCCGAAAGATTACCGGATTTAGTCAATCATAGCTATAACAGTCAACGTCATAGCACCGAAGCGAGTGTTTCGGTGACTTTTGATGTTAGCGATATTCCTGACGCAACCGATAGGGATTGGACGGTTTCCCGACGCTTAAAAGTGGCTAAGGGTGGCAGCTATACTTCTACCTACTATATCAATGGGGAAACCTGTACGGTTAGCGAACTTCACGACCAATTAAACCGTTTACGCATCTATCCCGAAGGGTACAACGTGGTGTTACAGGGAGACGTAACCCGAATTATCAGCATGAATGCCAAGGAAAGACGGGAAATTATCGACGAATTGGCAGGAGTAGCCGAATTTGACCGCAAAATTGAGAAAACTAAGGAGAATATCGATTCGGTTAAAGAAAGGGAAGAACGCTGCCAAATTATTGCCACAGAATTGCAAAAATCTCTGGAAAAATTAGCACTTGATCGCATTAAAGCCGAAAAATACCAAAAACTCAAGGCCCAAGTCCAAGAAAAACAACAATGGGAAATTGTCCTCCATTGGCAAAATCTCCAGCAGCGCTGCCAGCAAGTACAAGGACAAATTCAAGCTGGGGAAAGGGAAAAACAGGTTTTAACGGAGACTATCGCCAATTTATCCGAACAAATCGCCCAAAATAGTCAAGAATTAGAGAAACTCAATCAACAGGTTAAAGCTTTTGGGGAAGATGAACACCTGTCCCTGACTTCCCGATTAGCGAGTCAACAGGCCAAACGACAACAACAGCAACAACGACAAAAAGAGCTAGAAAACCTCGAAAAAGAATCTCAGGCACAGAAAACCAGACTTATAGAGGAAATTAATCGCTATAATCGCGAATTAAACCAGATTACTGCCCAAAAAAGCCGTTTAGAAACTGAAATTTTACCCAATCTCCTACGGACAACCCAAACCGCAAGGGAAACCCTAGAAACCCATCGTCTGCAAGCAAGTAGTCTCGCGGAAGCGTCAGAAGCTTGGGTAAAAGAACAAAGTGACCTTTCCCGCAATATTACCCGTCTTCAGGAACAATTAAACCCCTACCGTAGCCAACGGGCCCAATTGACCGAAAGATGCGATCGATTGCAAACTAATATAGTAGAAGCTGGTCAACGTCTGCAAGAATTAGAGCAAGTCGTTAGCACAAAAACAGAAGAAAGTCAAGAAATATTACAAAAAATTAATCAATCAGAACCCGATATCCAAAATTTAGCCCAAAAACTCACCATTGCCGAACAAAATCGCGTTATCAGTCAGGACACCCAAAAACGTCTGCTCAAGGAACAACGGGACAAACAGAGGGAATTAGATAAACTGGAAGCGACCAAGCAAGCGCAACAGGAGGCCCAGGGAACCTATGCCACTCAAATATTATTACAGTCAGATTTGCCCGGAATCTGCGGATTAGTGGCACAATTGGGGGAAGTAGAGGAAAGTTATCAAATTGCTCTTGAAATCGCCGCCGGAGGTCGTTTAGGTCATGTAGTCGTCCAAGATGATAGCGTTGCGGCCGCTGGAATTGCCTTGCTAAAACAGCGTCGCATCGGTAGGGCCACTTTTTTACCCCTGAATAAAATTCGTCCTCCCCGTCCCCAGGATATTTCCTCTCTGCGTCACGCGCGGGGTTATCTAGATTTAGCGGTGAATTTGGTTAAGTTTCAACCCCAGTATCGGGAGGTTTTTAACTATATTTTTGGCAGTACGGTGGTTTTTGAGGATATAGATTCTGCCCGTTATTATATCAATCAATATCGCATCGTTACTTTGGATGGCGAGTTATTAGAGATGACTGGCGCTATGACCGGAGGCAGCCAACCGACGCGATCGGGGCTGCGTTTTGGTAAAATTTCTCCTAAGGAGTCTAGTGAAGCGGAATCTCTACGGGAAAGATTAGCAGAAATCGATCGCATTCTTACCCGCAACGAAGAAAAAATCACCCAAGTTAATAATCTTATCAGTCAGTTAACCCAACAGTTAACCGAAACCCGTCAAAGTCATCGGGAAAATCAATTATCTCTACAACAATTAAGCAAGGATTTACAACGTTTAACCACAGAAAAAGAGGATTTAACCCGTCAATTATCGGGCCAGCAAGAGGAAATTACTATTTCTCGTCAACGGTTAGAAGTATTAACCAGAGAAATTCCTGAGTTAGAGTTATCTTTACAGCAAGAACAGGAGAAATTAACTGCTTTAGAGGCCAATCATACCCATAGCGAATGGCAACAGATACAGGGAATAATTCGCGCTCAAGAATTAGAGTTACAAACCCAAGAAAATCACCTCGCTACAGTCCGCGAACAGTTAAAAGATTTACAAAGTCAACAAATCAGACTAGAGGAAAAAAGTCAAGAGTCTGCGGATAGAATTATTGAGATTGACAAGATAATCACCGATGCAGTTAATCAGAGAAATATCGGTAATCTGGAGATAGAAAAACTTGATCAGCATATTTTAGAAATCAATCAAGCTTTACAGCAATTATCCCGACAACTAGGGGAAACCAAGCAAAAAAGAGACCAATTAGAGACAGTTTTGCGACAACAACAAAACCAACAACAACAGGCTATCTGGCAATCGGAAAAGTTAGTCAACAATCAAGAAGAAAGACAAGCATTACTAACCACTTTACAGACAGAAATTAGTCAACTAGAAAGCGACTTACCCAATCCCTTGCCAGAAATTCCCGAAAGCGATCGAGATTTCGAGAAAATTCAAAGTGATATTAGGCAGTTACAAAAGAAATTGGCAGCTTTAGAACCTGTGAATATGTTAGCTTTAGAAGAACACCAAAAAACTAAAGAGAGATTAGATGAACTATCAGAAAAACTGCAAACTCTAGAAGGAGAAAGAACCGAACTACTTTTACGGATAGAAAACTTTACCACCCTCAGATTTAATGCTTTTCAGGAAGCATTTACTGCCGTTAACGAAAACTTTAAGAGTATATTTGCTACCCTGTCCGATGGCGATGGTTACTTACAACTAGAAGACGAAAATGACCCCTTTAATGGTGGCTTAAATCTGGTGGCACATCCGAAAGGAAAACCCGTACAGCGATTAAGTTCCATGTCTGGAGGTGAGAAATCTTTAACCGCTTTAAGCTTTATTTTTTCCCTACAAAGATATCGTCCTTCTCCCTTTTATGCCTTTGATGAAGTGGATATGTTTTTAGATGGGGCCAATGTAGAGAAATTGGCCAAAATGATTCAAAAACAAGCACAACAAGCGCAGTTTATTGTCGTTAGTTTGCGTCGGCCGATGATTGAAGCATCGGAAAGAACCATCGGTGTCACCCAAGCGCGGGGAACCCATACACAGGTACTAGGAATTAAAGTTTAACCTTAGACGCAAGTGGGGTGTAGGGTGTGGGGTGTGGGGTGTGGGGTGTGGGGTGTAGGGTGTAGGGTGTAGGGTGTGGGGTGTGGGGAAGTGGGGAAGTGGGGAAGTGGGAAGCTTTTCAGTAAACAGTAAACAGTGAACTGAAAACTCACATCTGATAACTGATAACTGATAACTGATAACTGCCAGACAAGCCGGACAAAGTTAAGTTATATTAAGATTACTCAGAATGCGTCCTCGTCCCATTCAGAAATCTCATGACTCAACCGCAAGCACAACGCATCCTCTACGTTAGACTCCCCTGTAACCCCATTTTCCCCATCGGTGTGGTTTACCTTTCCGACCACGTTCATAAACTATTCCCCGACATCGAACAAAGGATTTTTGACCTTGGTGCAGTCCCACCCTTAGACTTTAACCAGGCACTCGATCGCTGTGTTGACGAATTTCGGCCCACCCTGCTAGTATTCTCCTGGCGGGATATTCAAATATATGCTCCCGTCGGTGGTCGCGGTGGCAATCCCCTGCAAAACGCCTTTGAATTTTACTACGCTAAAAACCCCCTAATTAAGCTGCGCGGTGCTTTAGGAGGTTTGAAGGTGACAACAGCCTACTACGGCGAATTATGGCGGAATCAGGGACTAATTCGCCGAGGGTTGCAGCGGGCCAGAAAATACCATCCCGAAGCGCGAGTTATCGTCGGGGGTGGTGCCGTCAGTGTTTTCTACGAACAACTAAAAACCAAACTGCCCACAGGAACAATTGTATCAGTGGGAGAAGGGGAAACCCTGCTAGAAAAATTCCTCTCCGGCCGGGACTTTAGCGATGAACGTTGTTATGTCGTCGGAGAAACCACACCCCGGCCGCGTTTAATCCACGAATCCCCCACCCCCTTAGAAAAATCCGCTTGTAACTACGACTACATCGCCAGTATTTGGCCGGAATTTTCCTACTATTTCCAAGAAAACGACTTTTATATCGGGGTACAAACCAAGCGCGGCTGTCCCCATAACTGCTGCTACTGCATCTATACCGTTGTCGAAGGGAAACAAGTACGCATTAATCCCGCCGATGAAGTAGTTAAGGAAATACGCCAATTATACGACCGCGGCATTCGCAATTTCTGGTTTACCGATGCCCAATTTATCCCCGCCAGAAAATTTATCAACGATGTAGAAGAACTATTAGAAAAAATCCTCGCCGCTGGGATGAAAGATATCCATTGGGCTGCCTATATTCGTGCCGATAATCTCACCCCGAAACTGTGCGATTTAATGGTAAAAACAGGCATGAACTACTTTGAAATTGGCATCACCAGTGGTTCTCAGGAATTAGTCCGCAAAATGCGTATGGGCTATAATTTGCGGACAGTTCTGCAAAATTGTCGAGACTTAAAAGCGGCGGGTTTTAATGATCTGGTTTCGGTAAATTATTCTTTCAATGTCATTGATGAAACCCTAGAAACCATTCGTCAAACCATCGCCTATCATCGGGAATTAGAAAACATTTTTGGAGTCGATAAAGTGGAACCAGCCATCTTTTTTATCGGACTACAACCCCACACCCATCTAGAAGAATACGCCCTCAAAAAAGAAATTCTTAAACCCGACTATGATCCCATGAGTTTAATGCCCTGGACAGCCAAAAAACTGCTCTGGAATCCTGAACCTTTGGGGTCATTCTTTGGCGAAGTTTGTCTGCAAGCATGGCGACAAAATCCCGATGATTTTGGACGGGAAGTGCTGAAAATTTTGGAAGCAAGACTAGGGAAGGCCGATTTAGAATCCGCTTTAACCGCACCGATAGAAACTAAGAAAAAAGTCTTAATTCCTGCTTAAAAATTAATTTTAGTCAATCCCAAGGCGGCAATTAGCGTTACCATGAGTCTGAAATCAGGAGATGATCAAAATCCCTTTACCGGTAACTGCAAAATGACCGACCATCGCCCCCATTGGCTAGAATTAGCGGAATATATCGCCCTAGGATTAACCCTGCTTACCCTTATCGCCATGGGTGCGGGGTTTTTGCCTTTGTTCCTCCTAGTAGTGACTTTCGGGTTAAATATTCTCAATCGTCTCCGAGAAAGAACCCTGCAACGTCAACGCTTAACCGAGATAACCGGTCATTTACAGAGTCAGTGGGAAGAAGAAAAAGAAGCTTTATCGGCCCAAATACAGTCCCTCGATCCCGCAGCGGCCAGCGATAACGACCCTGCGGTCGCAACGCGCTCGCTACGCGAGATCGCAGAATTAGAGGAGAATATTCTCACCCTCGAACAGTCCTACAATCAAATTATTCAATATATCAACCGTAACGGGCTGCTGGAACGCATCGAACATTTGGAAAAATCCTACAGTCGCTTACAAAGAGAGATTTTGCCGCTTAAGGAAGAATCAGCAGATATTACCGCCACAAAAGCGGAAAATGAGCCACAAATCACCCTACCCACCCTTAATTTAACTCCCACTTCCCCCCCCGTCCCTATCCCCCATTGGCACTATTATCGCCGTCTGAGCGCCCATCGGGAAATGATTACAGCGATCGCAATTACCGAGGATCAACGGTTTTTAATTAGCGTTAGTTGGGATCGTACCCTAAAAATCTGGGATTTTGCGAGAGGAACCCTGATTAATACGGTGGAAGCTCATGATCAGGGCATTTTAGCCCTAGCAGTGACCGGAAACGGCGATTATCATCTAGCGACGGGGGGATTCGATCAAACCGTTAAATTATGGACTTTAGCCAGCGATGCCAGTAATCTGGAATTAAATCAAATTTTCCTCGGTCATCTCGGTTCGATTCACGGCCTGGATTTTGCCCCCCGTTGGCATTTTTTGGTTAGTGGTAGTTACGATCAAACCCTAAAACAGTGGAATTTAGAGCAGGAAACCGAAGAATTTAGCTCCTATGACAGTCTGGGGGCAATTTATGCCCTAGAAGTGGCTCCTAATCAAGATTTTATCGCCGCAGCTGGGGGTGATGGCACTGTCACCCTCTGGCAATTGGGATCGGGAGCAAAAATCGCCGTCCTATCCGGTAACGTTTCTTCGGTGCAGAGTCTGGCGATCGCTGCTGATAGTCAGATTATTGCCGCCGGTTGTGTGGATGGGACGGTGAAAATCTGGCAATACAACCCAGAGAAAAGCGGTCATTTTGCGCCAATTCGGGTGATTAATGCCCATAATGGTCAGGTGACAAGCTTGGTATTCGCAGAGCAGGGTCAGTGGTTATTTACCGGGGGAACCGACGGAGAAATTAAAATCTGGTTAGCCAATTCTCAACAGGCGATCGCAACTCTCACCGCTGCCGATGGGCGATCATCGCCGATCTCCAGTTTAGTTCTCAGCCCCGATTATTGTCACCTAGCAGCGGCCGCGGCCGACGGCAGCATCACCATCTGGGAAAATATCACTTAATGGTCGATCGAACTAGAAAAATTGTATAATGTAATGTCCCGGACTCGATCGGGCCAGTTTGACCCCAAGAAAAAGTGACTGAGTTAACCGTCGTTTCTGCCTAATAGTTGTCATCGGGGCATCGAGAACGCGAGAGCGATCGCTTATCCCAGAATCATTACCCATAGTAAAAAATTCAGAATGAAGACTCCAACAGATCAAAGATTTGATTACGTCAAAATCGGTTTAGCGTCCCCCGAGAGAATTCGGCAATGGGGAGAAAGAACCCTACCTAACGGTCAAGTCGTCGGAGAAGTAACCAAACCAGAAACGATCAACTATCGGACTCTTAAACCGGAAATGGATGGGTTATTCTGCGAGAAAATTTTTGGCCCCTCCAAGGACTGGGAATGTTGGTGCGGTAAATACAAACGCGTCCGTCACCGGGGGATTGTCTGTGAACGTTGCGGGGTAGAAGTCACCGAGTCGCGGGTACGTCGTCATCGCATGGGTTTTATCAAATTAGCCGCCCCCGTCACCCACGTTTGGTATCTTAAAGGTATTCCCAGTTATCTCAGTATCCTGCTCGATATGCCCCTGCGGGACGTGGAGCAGATCGTCTATTTTAATGCCTATGTGGTTCTCGATCCGGGTAACGCGGGCAATCTTAGTTATAAACAACTCCTCAGCGAAGATCAATGGTTAGAGATCGAAGAAGAAATCTACGCGGAGGACTCGGAATTAGTTGGCATTGAAGTGGGTATCGGGGCCGAGGCTATCCAAAGACTCTTACAGGAAATTAACCTGGAAGAAGAAGCGGAAAGACTGCGGACGGAAATTGTCGAAAGTAAGGGGCAAAAACGGGCAAAATTAATTAAACGTCTCCGGGTAATCGATAACTTTATCGCCACGGGTTCTCAGGCAGAATGGATGGTTTTAAGCGTAATTCCCGTGATTCCTCCCGATTTACGCCCGATGGTGCAGTTGGACGGCGGCCGTTTTGCCACCTCTGACCTGAACGATCTCTACCGTCGGGTGATTAACCGCAATAACCGTTTATCCCGTCTGCAAGAAATTCTCGCCCCCGAAATTATCGTCCGTAACGAAAAACGGATGTTACAGGAGGCCGTCGATGCTTTAATTGATAACGGTCGTCGCGGTCGCACGGTGGTGGGGGCCAATAATCGCGCCCTGAAGTCTTTATCGGATATTATCGAGGGTAAACAGGGGCGTTTCCGTCAAAATCTCCTCGGTAAACGGGTGGACTATTCGGGACGTTCGGTTATCGTTGTCGGTCCGAAATTGAAGATCTATCAATGCGGTTTACCCCGGGAAATGGCGATCGAATTGTTCCAACCCTTCGTTATCCATCGTTTAATTAAATTAGGCATCGTCAATAATATCAAGGCAGCCAAGAAAATGATCCAACGGGGGGATGCCAATGTTTGGCACGTCTTGGATGAAGTGATCACGGGACACCCGGTGATGTTAAACCGCGCTCCTACCCTGCACCGTTTGGGCATTCAAGCGTTTGAACCGATACTGGTGGAGGGCCGGGCGATTCAGTTACATCCCCTCGTCTGTCCCGCTTTTAACGCTGACTTTGACGGGGACCAAATGGCCGTACATATTCCCCTCTCCCTGGAAGCACAATCGGAAGCGCGCTTGTTGATGTTGGCCTGTCATAATATTCTCTCACCGGCGACCGGTCGCCCGATTGTTGCCCCTTCTCAGGATATGGTTTTGGGTTGTTATTATCTCACGGCCGAAAATCCCAAGGCCCAAAAGGGTGGGGGTCGTTATTTCGCCAGCATGGATGACGCTATTCGCTCTTTCGATCAGGGATTGGTGGATCTGCACGCTTCCGTGTGGTTGCGTTTACCGGTCGGAGAAAAGGTGAAAACCAATAAACCCGATGAGGAAGTCCTGGAAACGGAAACTCTCCCCGATGGCAGCATCTGGAAATATTATCGGGAGCGCAAAACCCGCGAGAAGGATGGTCAGATAATTTCCCAGTATGTGCGTACTACTGTAGGGCGAATTATCTACAATAAGACGATTCTAGAAGCTTTGGTGGTCTAGAGAGAGATTAGGTTAGGGTGGGCATTGCCCACCTTAATTTTTAGGCTAAAGCGGCAATACATTCTATTTCCACTAGCACATCTTTGGGAAGACGGGCCACCTCCACACAGGCCCGGGCCGGGGCAGTTTCTGGGGGGAAATAACGGGCATAAACTTGATTCATCGCCCCGAAATTGGCTAAATCCGAGAGAAAGACGGTAGTTTTCACCACATTTGACCAATTAGCCCCAGCAGCGGTTAAAATGCCCTCTAGATTGGCCATAACTTGTTCGGTTTGGGCGCTAATTTCCCCGGAGACGATTTCACCCGTGACGGGATCTAGGGGAATTTGTCCCGCAACAAAGAGAAAAGGACCAGGAGCGGCGATCGCTTGATTATAGGGACCCACAGGGGCCGGAGCTTTATCAGTACGGATGACCTGATTATTCATGGGCAGGATAGTTAAAAAAGATGACATTGAATCAATTGAATATTTTCCCAGTTTTTCGATCGCTTGTAGTTAATTTTCGCCGGTTAGGGGGTTTAATTTTGACTAAGCGATCGTTTGAGAAAAGTCGATCGATGACTCACTTTGTACCTGTACGAATCATCTTAAATCCATACACATAAATATCTGCGAATCCATATCTTTTTTCTTTTTCGCGCCATTGAGCAAGACCAATTTCGCTTAAAAGCTCGGCAAATCTATCGAAATCAGGTATTATTAACCGTGCGGTACGTTCCCACACTTGACTGAGTTCTTCCCTAGAAGGTAAAGCAGAAATTCTTTCTAAAGCTCGGAAAAAATTCTCTAGGTCAGGATATTCTTGTCTAATAGCGTCACAGCGTTCTTCAGAAGCTTTTTCTAAACCAATTTCTAGAGATTTTGCTCGCAATAAGCGATCAGTTGGTGACTGAATTGATGACTGTCCTTTGTAGGTTAATTCTTGTTCTTTTGCTCCTTGTAATAGAGCGCTTAAACTGCGAGGAAAAGTAGTACCACTAGAATCTGTTAAACGCTCATAAACCCATCGATAAACGTATTTAGCTTTATTGCCACTTCGTCGGCGACTGCCCCAAAGTAATTCTAAGGCATGATTTAGAGCTTTTTCCGTTGCTTGATCGATACTTTCCACGGGAGCAAAACGAGCGACTAAATCTTTAAATTCTGGCGATAGAAAAGCTTGACGGAGAGCTAATCTCAAGAAATCTATTCTCGTCCATTGTAGAAGTAAATCTCGTCCATTGAAGTGACTTTTATTATCAAAGTTAAGACGTTTCCAGATATCTTCTCTCAGAAATATTTTAAAACGAATTGCTGTTAGTGTCTTAGCATCACAAGCTTGAACAAACTGAAATAAACCGGTGAGAGCTTGTTGACGAATACCCTCTCTCTCTGGGAAATCTTCATCTAAATCATCATAAAGAAACCAGAGAGTCTGCTGCTCTTTTAATTGTTTCTGATTAACTAGATCTAAAGCATCTTTAATCAGGAGAGTCAAATTTGAATCTGTTGCTAATTGAACTAAAGCTTGAGTATGTTCCAATTGCCAATTTTCCGAGGTTAATCCTTGAAAAATTCCTTTAATCGCCTGAAATTTTGCCCCCTGTTTACCTTTAATAAAGATACTATTTTCAAATTTTCTGAACACATTTATCAGCAAATAAGCTCGCCAAACTGCTTCCCAGGTACCTTGTTTTTCTAGCAATTCTTGATTTATATACTGGAATTCATCCCGGGATGGACGACTATTATTATAGCTCCCATGACCAGATAATAAAGTCACATTATCTAGACGACTATAGGCCAATTTTCGTGCCTCAGACTCCTGCCGGAGTAGTAACAAATAAAGTGCTGTCTTTCCTGTTCCCTTACGACCTCTGATCAGACAAGTTGCTTGATCAAGAAATTTATCAAAGTTAGCAGTTTTCTGAAATAAAAGACTAATATCTGAACGGATATCTCCCGCATTTAATGGCATAAAATTAAGACTTTCAATAACTTGCCAACGTTGTTTGGAACTGGCCAGAATTTTTTGCAAGCGAATTTTATTGGTATCTTCATCGATTAAGTTAGCAATGCGAGTATAATAATCCAGTAATCCAGTGACAGGATAACGGTCTGCTAGAGCGATCGAGGGAATATAAGGTATGATTAGATAGTCTTCTGAATCTATATCTAAATCATGATCGGTAGTTTCATCTATATCTATATTTTTGTCAATATGTTTTTGTAAAATTTGCCAAGCATGAGTAACTTTAGTTATTCCTGTATCACTTAAATCGGGAACGGGTGAAAAAACAAAATTAAGCGAAAGTCGGCCGAAAGAAGTCAAAGATTGCAAAAGAAGCTCGATTCCTTTTTGATTTTGTTCGTTAGGAAATAAAAAAATAATTGCTTCGTTGGCTGCCTGTAGTAAAGATAAAGCTCCCCATTCATTGATTCCAGTGCGCGAATCTACTAAGATAAGATCAGGTTTTAACTGATTTTGAATCTCTCGACTAAAAGTTGACCAGAGTGTTTCCCCATTATCGAGAATTGTTGTTGCTCGCAGATCATCAACTTTAGTAATGTAATCAAGACTCAAATAACCCGCAGGAACAATAAATAGTCTTCCCGTTGCATCGGGAATATTAACTTCTCCAAATATTTCAGTGATATTAATCTTTGCTGTTACACCTTCTGGTAAATAGGATTTTTCATAAAAATAGTCCACAATTCCGTATTCCGGTGAGGGATTTAAGGGGAAAGCTGTGCTTAACCCCGGTGCTTCTAAATCCAAGTCAACAGCTACTACTTTACGACCTCGCATCGCTAAAATCCAAGCAACATGAATTAAAGCAGTTGTCCTACCTACTCCCCCTTTAAAAGAATAAAAAGTTACGGTTCTAGGAAGACAAAGTTCGGGAGAAGACGGTGATTGATTTTGTGGATTAGTTGACCACAAGGCTAAATCTTGCCAAGTGTGAATTGATTTTGCGTCCAGAAGTTGTGGAGCTTTTAGATCGAGAGAGGCTGCCTCCTGAATAGTATATAAAGATATAAAACCTAAAGATTTATGCTGTTGTTCTATGTCATTTTTAACCGCTTCTCTTCGCTGAGTTGTTGATAAATTTTCAAACTTATCACTGACGATAGTTATATTCAAAAGTCTAGCAGTAGATAGATTGAGATCAACCCATTCTTGTGCTTCTTTTTGAACATATATATCTGTTAATTTTTGTTTCAGTGATCTTAACCAAGTTTCTGACATAACTATCTCCTTAAAGTTGAGTAGCTTGTTTCTGAAGCCATCTTTTCAGACCTGTATAAGCTGATAACCACTCTTTGTATTTATCGTCATTCGGTTCACTGCTGGAATAACGCATAGTTATAAAATTTTGACTAGGATTTTCTACTATATTAATCCATTTTATCACCTCTGGAAATTTTTGAACTCTCGAATAGAGACGATTATTACTTTTTAGAGCTGCTGTCAAACTGTGACCAGGATTAGTTATGGTATGTCCGGGGTTATTGGAATCAGTTTTCCATTCTTGACTGGATACCGAAGCTAAGATCATAGATTTCAGCAAACATTCGATCGTAATACCTCCAAAGTGCATAGCAGCTATTTTCCTATTAGATTCACAAAGTATTTCTGTATCTTGATGACGTTCTGAAAAAGCTGATTGGTAATCTTCCATCCCTAATTATCTATTCCCTAGAGTTAATACCTGTGAATAAGTTTTTAGCTGAGGATTAAACAAGGGTACTTTATTAGACAATAAAGCACCCTTTTAATTTAGCTTAGAACTCTCCTTTTAAAGCGGCATTACAGCGCTCGCAAATAGTGGGATCATCGGCAAATTTTCCCACTTGAGTGGAATAATTCCAACAGCGATCGCATTTTTCGCCGTCTGCTTTGACAATTCCCACCGAAACAAAGTCTGATTCTCCCTTATATTCTGCGGTTTGAATCGCGCTAATATCACTAACTAATTCCACTTGGGAAGAGAGAAATAGATAACGCAATTCATCAACTTTATTCCCAGTTAAACTATCACAATTGTTGAATAATTCTAACTCCTGTTGTAAGGTTTCATCGGGAACATAAAGTAAAACTTTTGCCTCTAAAGAAGCACCGATCGCCTTATCATTTCTGGCAGTTTCCATCACCTTATTAACTTCGGTGCGTAGCTGCCGGAATTTCGCCCATTTATCGGCCAATTCGCGATTATTCCAAGCAGGATTGATGTTTAGCCATCCTGACTCAAATACTGATAAATAAGGAGTTTTGTAGGGTAGAAATTGCCAGATATCTTCCGCTAGATGAGACAGGACAGGAGCGATCGCTTTAGCGAGATTTTCTAAAGCAATAGCATAGACTGTTTGACAACTGCGACGACGGAAAGAATTAGGATCAGAAATGTATAAACGATCCTTAGCGATGTCGATATAAAAGTTAGATAAATCGACAACACAAAAATTCTGTACCGTCTGGAAAAAGCGGAAGAATTGGAAACTTTCAAAAGCTGCCGTTACTTCCGTAAACACCTCCGAGATACGATGTAACATATAGCGATCGATCTCCGGTAGATCTTCATAAGCTACCGCATCCTTAACGGGATCAAAATCATTTAAACTCCCCAGTAAAAACCTAGCAGTGTTACGGATTTTATTACGGATATCTACCAACTGTTTAAGAATATTTTGACCGATATTCACATCATTGGTATAGTCCACCGAGGACACCCATAACCGAATCACATCTACCCCATAAGCGGGTTCTTTTTTCTGGTCTTTACCCCCATTAATGATTACATTGGGATCGATGACATTACCCAGAGATTTACTCATTTTTCGTCCCTGTTCATCCAAAACAAAACCGTGAGTTAACACCGTTTTATAGGGAGCAATACCATTAGCAGCGACACTGGTTAATAAACTCGATTGAAACCATCCCCGATGCTGATCCGATCCTTCTAGATACATATCCGCAGGATAACTTAATTCTGGTCGAGCATTAGCCACCGCATTCCAACTAGAACCAGAATCAAACCACACATCCATAGTATCCATTCCCTTGCGATAACTGCGACCATTATCGCGATAACTGGGAGGCAATAATTCCTCTACCGATAACTCCCACCAAGCATTAGAACCCTTGACTGCGAAGATAGCTTGAACGTGATTAATCGTCTCCTCCGTTAACAGAGGTTCATTTGTTTCTTCGTCATAAAAAACAGGAATAGGAACCCCCCAACTGCGCTGACGAGAGATACACCAATCGCTTCTTTCACTAACCATAGAAGTGATGCGATTCTTCCCTGTTGCGGGAATCCAACGCACTGAATCAATCGCGTCTAAAGCTAATTCTCGGAATCCTTCCACGGAAGCAAACCATTGTTCTGTTGCGCGGAAAATTGTCGGTTTTTTGGTTCTCCAATCGTAGGGATATTTATGCTGATATGCTTCTTCTTTGAGTAAGGCCCCTTTTTCTGTCAGTGCTAAAATTATCGCTTCATTAGCATCTTTCAAGACATTTAAACCCGCAAATTGTCCTGCTTCTGCGGTGAAATTTCCCTTATCATCCACGGGAGAAAGTATCGGTAAACCGTAACGTTGGCCGACGATATAATCCTCCTGACCATGGCCGGGGGCCGTGTGAACTAATCCGGTGCCGGAATCGGTGGTGACATAATCCCCACCAATGAGAATCGCACTTTCTCTGTCAAACAAAGGATGACGATATTTAGTATGTTCTAATTCCAGACCTTTAACCGTTGCTTTAATCGTCAAAGTCCTGTTAAAAGTGTCGGCCAATTTTTCGACTAAATCCGTCGCTACGATTAGATAATTAGACTCGCTAGTTTCCACCACTGAATAGTTTAATTCTGGGTTTAATGCGACGGCCAAATTCCCGGGTAAAGTCCAAGGGGTAGTCGTCCAGATAGCCACGGATAAATTAGGCAAAAATGGCGTTAAAACCGGGGTTGAAACTGATGTGATCGGGAAAGCAACATAGACACTGCGGGAAGTGTGACCTTCGGGATATTCTAATTCTGCCTCAGCTAAAGCGGTTTGAGAACTAGGACTCCAGTGAACTGGTTTTAGTCCCCGATAAATATAACCTTTTAGGGCCATTTTTCCGAATACGGCAATTTGAGCGGCCTCGTATTCCGGTTGTAGGGTTAAATAGGGATTTTCCCAGTCTCCCCAGACTCCATACCTTTTGAAACCTTCACACTGTTCTTTTTGCGTTTGAAGGGCAAAATCGTGGGCTTTCTGACGTAATTTCAAAGGGGTTAGACCCTCTTTTTCCGAGCTTTTGAGACTTTGTAAAACCTTCAGTTCGATCGGCAACCCGTGACAATCCCAACCCGGCACATAGCGCACTTTGTAGCCTTGCAGCAGTTTATATTTATTGATAATGTCTTTGAGAATTTTATTTAAAGCATGACCGATATGCAGTGACCCGTTAGCGTAGGGTGGACCATCGTGGAGAATAAATAATTCTTTGGGGTTATTTTGCGCTAATTTCTCGTATATTTGCTCATCTTGCCAGAATTTCTGGATTTCTGGCTCACGTTTGCTGGCATTTGCTCGCATATCAAAGTCAGTTTGAGGCAAATTAACGGTATCTTTGTAACTTTTAGCGTTGGACATTCTGGCAAACCTATGGATATCAATCGTTTTCGGGATTCATTCCTAAATAACGTCCCTTTGAGAGTCGTTATCTCTAGTCTGTCACATAACTGTAATATAAATATTACAAGTGACAATCATTGATCTATAAGTCTAGCGAGATTGTGTCCAAGAGCGATGATTCCCAAAGGCTATAATTTAGTTATTCGAGGATAGGGAGCATGGGGACGATGGTGACGAATCCTAATTTTTTTTATGTCTCTCCAGAAGTGTATCTAGAAGGGGAAAGAGTCAGTCCGATCAAGCATGAGTACCGAAAAGGACGGATTTATGCGATGGTAGGGGCAAAAAAGCCGCATATCGTTTTATCGGCCAATTTAGCCAAGGTTTTAGGTAATCATCTCGATGATAGTCCCTGTCTTGTTCTCACTTCCGATATCAAAGTCCGGTTAGAGGAGGCAAATTGTTATTATTATCCCGATATTGCGGTGGTTTGTGACGAGAGAGAGATTAACAATACCGATGATTTTATTCTCTATCCCGTTCTGATTATTGAAGTATTATCGAAATCTACGGAATCCTTTGATAGGGGTGATAAATTCAGCGATTATCAAACCTGTCCCACCTTAAAAGAATACATTCTTATTCATCAAAACCAGATTAAAATTGAATGTCACCGTCGCGAGGATTCGGGAGTTTGGCAAGAACATATCTATGAAGCGGGAGATGAAGTAGAATTTACCAGTGTAGGATTCCGGGGATCGACCGTTTCTATCTATCGCAAAGTCCCCGGTTTGCTATGATTGCCATGATTGCCATTCTTTCTTGACATCGCACTTTTCGGTCCCTAGGGATAGGGGTAGATCTGTCTCCCTTTGCCTAAAAACCGAGATTATCAAGCATTTAATTCTATTTATCACACCTCTAGGAAGTTTTCCTTTTCGGTAGCTGTTCGTCAATACCAAATTAGGTTATACTTTATGTTTATGGGAAGCGATCGCTGTTAGTTTCCCACTACCCTAGGGAACAATAAACATAGCTGAAAGACAGCACTCGATCATGTAAGGTCAGGTGAGGTTACAATGGATAATTCAAACCTAAATAAGCAATTAGTAATTAATAATATTCAGGAATTTGCCGAGCTTGTTGGTAATTATGATCAAGCTTGGAAGCTTCTTGTGGGTAAAAAGGTTAGTCGTATTCGTGAAGAAGTGAAATACAAAGGGAAAAAGACGGGGATAAAAGGCACTAAGAATTATAAATATGGACAAATCATCAACATAAAATACGAAGATGATACCGTGTCTGTGCATATTAAATATCAGCATAATTTTTTTGCTGAATATAGAATCGAGAAAATTATTAATCAATTTAGTGATATATTTCCCTTTATTACCGTACAAGAAATTTTCCAAAAAGTACCAGAAATTAAAAATAAAATACTACAAGATATTTACCAGAAGCTTGAATATGATTTCCTTAATGTAAATAAACTTTATCAGGAAAGATTGTATAAATATCTGACTAAGGGAGAATTTTGGCAAGAGAAACATAGATTTGTGCAATCTTGGCTAGAAAAAAATCTAGGAAGAAAACCAGATTTAGAGCAGTCTTTAGCCATTGGAGAAGTTAATAATAATATCCAAGTCTTAGCGCGTGCGGGTAGCGGCAAAACTAGCACATTAGTCAACAAAGCTTTATTTTTGCAGAAACATTGTGGTATTTTACCAAGGGAAATATTAATACTAGCTTTCAACCGCAAAGCAGCCGAGGAAATAAGAGAAAGAATTGAACACAATTCACTAAATAACATTCCCTATGTGATGACATTCCATGCTTTAGCTTATGGGTTAGTTCACCCAGAAGAAGAACTAATTTTCGATCAATCCGGTGGGGAACAAAGAAAAAGCAAAGCTTTACAATCAGTAATTGATGATCACCTCAAGTCTCCACAGTATTTCTCAAAGATTCGTGATTTAATGATGGCTAAGTTTCGTGGAGATTGGGAAAATCTAGTTAGAGGTGGTCATTTATTAAATCGAGAAGAAATGTTATCTTATCGTCGTTCTCTACCCAGAGAAGGATTAGATGGTAGATACTATAAATCCTTTGGCGAAAAAGTGATCGCAAACTTTTTATTTGAGCATAATTTATTCTATAGCTACGAACGTAACTATGATTGGAATGGAATAAATTATCGTCCAGACTTTACCATATTTACTGGCAAAAATCAAGGAATTATTATTGAATATTTTGGATTACAAGGTGATCCAGATTATGACGAAATGTCCGCAAGAAAACGTCAGTTTTGGCAAAATGCTCAAAATCAAGCTCGATGGCAATTTCTTGAATTTAATCCTCAGGATATAAAAGCAGCACAGGAGCAATTTGGTAATTTACTGAAGCATAAAATTGAAAGTTTTGGTTTACTCTGTAATAGACTGAGTGAAGATGAAATTTGGGCAAAAGTCAAAAGACGCTCGATCGATCATTTTACCAAAGCGATGGTTCAATTTGTGCAACGCTGTCGCCAGCAGTTTTTAACTACTGAAGAATTAGAGAATAAAATTTTTAATCATAATTGTCTAGAGGAATTTGAGTCACAGTTTCTAGAATTAGGACAGGTTTTTTATCGAGCGTATCTAGAAAGATTAAAAGCTACAGGAGAAGAAGATTTTGACGGATTAATGCAAACAGCAGCTAAACTTATCACCTCCGGGCAAACAATTTTTAGACGGAAATCTGGTGTGGGTGATTTAAGTAACCTTAAATATATTTTAATTGATGAATATCAAGACTTTTCCGAGCTATTTTATCGCTTGATCACAGCCATTAGAAAGCAAAATTCTCAAGCTTGGTTTTTTTGTGTAGGGGATGATTGGCAAGCTATTAATGGTTTTGCTGGTTCCGATCTTAACTATTATCAAAACTTTGCTAATTATTTTCCCAATTCTCTAAAATTAAATATATCAACAAACTATCGTTCAGCCTCTGCCATTGTCACCACAG
Source organism: Microcystis sp. (assembly GCF_048564745.1). Taxonomy (NCBI): domain Bacteria; kingdom Bacillati; phylum Cyanobacteriota; class Cyanophyceae; order Chroococcales; family Microcystaceae; genus Microcystis; species Microcystis sp. The sequence continues at coordinate 12,410 of NZ_JBLZRT010000014.1, read as the reverse complement.
GAAATAACTTGATGAATGGTTTAGGAAAACCCGCTCAACCTCATAAAAAAGAGTCGGGATTTGTTAAACTGGTTGATCTACAAGATTTTGAGCCAACCCCAAGAGAGATTGAAGATCATAATGGGGATCATATTACTCCTGCTTTATTACGTTTAATCAAGAAGATTATTATTGAAAATAATCAAGAAGTGGTTTTACTCAATCGCAAAAATAACCTGCATTGGTTTGTCAATGATCAAAATAAATTAGAAGACTTTCTTAATGCAATCCGTGGACATCTCCCCGAAAATTTGCGAGATCATTTGACTATTTCCACATCCCATAAATACAAAGGATTAGAAAAACAAGTTGTTATAATTTTAGATGCGGTTAATCGTTCCTATCCTTTAATTCATCCCGATTGGGTTTTTACTAGAATTTTTGGCAGTCATCCCGAGGGAATTGTTGCTGAGGAACGTCGTCTTTTTTATGTGGCTATCACCCGTGCGATCGAGCAACTCTATATAATTACAGAAAGTCCTAACTATTCGCCCTTTCTTGCCCATTTAAATCTGAATAAAATTAATTGGCAAGAATATCCAATACCAGGAGATAATTCAAAATATATAACTATTGAAATCGGCAATCAAAAAGGGAAGGGTTCTCACCCGACTATTCAGATTAGAGACTTGCTAAAAGCTCAAGGATATAAGTGGAATTCCCATCAACATCGACAAATTTGGTATCGTCATGATTTAATGGCTAGTTTCACCACAGTCGATGATTTCTTCCATCAGTCTTCTTGGTATGCTATTGCTGATGGAGTTGAGGTGTGTTTTTATGACGATTTTCGCAATTTATTATGTGTTTGTCACGTTAACAATGGACAGCATGATTGTCTGAAAGCAGCGAATTCAGTAAAATTACATAGTTAGGAATCTTGAGTGAGTCCCTATTGATAATTAATACTAAATCCCGTTCAGAAGGTATAGGGGAGCGGAGAGTTTTGTGCTGTGAACAGTAAACAGTGAACAGTGAACTGAAAACTCACATCTGATAACTGATAACTGATTCAAATCTGACTACTGACTGCTGACTCCTAACCCCACCAACAAACTTTTTTAGCAAACCCTAATTACTGTCATAAGATTTCTCAAAAAAAGAGGAGAAAAAGCAAGTTTTGCCTTTCTTTCCTCCAGTCTAGCGATTAATTACATTGAAACATTAGTGACGAGTCTGCGTTCTCAGAACCACAATAAACTAAGTTTAGTCTAGCGGTAGCGATTCCGCCGGGCCAAATTAGGGTGATGGCGAAGGCACTGGGTAGCGGCACGGTGGCGAATTTAGTATTAACTAAAATTCTCTAAAGCTTCAAACTGACGTAAAGCAAGACTAGAACCTTGATTCCAGCCTAATTCAACATAATAGGGTAAAAGTTTCTTGATATTTATATCGGGAAAGAGACGACTATTTTCGCTTTCTTGATAACTGTCTTCTATTAACAGATATATTTTTAATTCTTCCCGACGATAAACCCACAATTCGGGTATTTTCAACAATTGATAAGCCTCTACATCAGTCAGAGAAGTAAAGTCCACTTCTATAGCTAAATCGGGAGGAGGATCAACAGTTAAATCAATTCTCTCTTTGCCTAAAATTGCCTCTCTATTATCAATATAAAAACAGGTATCTGGTTCTACTCCCGCTTCTCCAGGCATTTTCAAGGTAATCGGATCAAAACATTGCCAGTCTTTACCTTGACGACGGAGGATAATTTTTACTAAATCCCTTAATGTATCAACACGATTGCCATGACTTGGTAAAGGAGACATAAGCCGAATTTCTTGAGTTTTGCGATTAAAATAGAGTTTGGGATAGGTTTTTTGGAGACGTAAACTCAGCAATCTTTCGTAATCTTCCCAAGTCTGATGCGGAAAAATAACTTGACTGCCCGGAGATAAAGATAAAGTATTTTCGTTGAGAGTAATTAGTAGCATTTTGGTAATTATCTTTAGTTTGTCAGATTCCCCCGCCTATCGGCACCCCCCTTATTAAGGGGAGCAGGGGGGATCAAGCCTTATTAAGCCTGGATTAAGGGGGGATTAATTGGATACATGACTCACTTTTATACAAAAAGTGTTTTAACTAAAATTCTCTAAAGCTTCAAACTGACGTAAAGCAAGACTAGAACCTTGATTCCAGCCTAATTCTACATAATAGGGTAAAAGTTTCTTGATATTTATATCGGGAAAGAGACGACTATTTTCGCTTTCTTGATAACCGTCTTCTCTGAACAGATATATTTTTAATTCTTCCCGACGATAAACCCACAATTCGGGGATTTTTAACAATTGATAAGCCTCTACATCAGTCAGAGAAGTAAAGTCCACTTCTATAGCTAAATCGGGAGGAGGATCGACAGTTAAATCAATTCTCTCTTTGCCTAAAATTGCCTCTCTATTATCAATATAAAAACAAGTATCCGGCTCTACTCCTGCTTCTCCCGGAATTTTCAAGGTGATTGGATCAAAACATTCCCAGTCTTTGCCTTGACGACGAAGGATAATTTTTACTAAATCACTTAAAAGATTGATACGTTTGCCATGACTTGGTAAGGGAGACATAAGCCGAATTTCTTGCGTTTTGCGATTAAAACAGAGTTTGGGATAGGTTTTCTGGAGACGTAAACTCAGCAATCTTTCGTAATCTTCCCAAGTCTGATGCGGAAAAATAACTTGACTGCCGGGAGATAAAGATAAAGTATTTTCGTTGAGAGTAATTAGTAGCATTTTGGTAATTATCCTTGATTTTTAGCTGTGGGATTTAACTAATTTCGCTCTGGCAACCAATGCCTATCAAGCATTTGTTCAAGGGAATAGGGACAATTTAGAGGAAAATTGTGAGGAGATATTTCAGTTTTTTGCCCGACAATAAAAACGGCATCTTGATAGATTTTTTCTTGGTTATCTAGGAGATATTTTTCTAAATTTGTGCTTAAATATCCATTTAGCTGAACTCTAAAAGTGGCTATTTCTCCTTGCCAATGCCGATGATTTAATTCAAATTCTTCTGACCAATATTGCCATAACAAAAGATGAATAATTATCTGTCTTAAAAAACTCTCAACTCGATTTTTATCCCGTTTGCTCAAAGCCTCCAACTCCTCGATTAAATGTTGAATATCCAACTCAGCTAGACGATTTTCCTTGAGAAGTTTAATTGTTTCAGTTAACCAGAGATGTTCATCTTGTTCGTAGAGAAATTGTAACGGATTTAGCCAAGTATCTTTTTTCATATTTTTTTGGCTGAGGAGACTTCTAAAACTGCTTTCGGGTAGGCAATGCGTTGATGGTGGAATTGTTGCCAAACTTGCACAAAAACCTCGGCAATAATTGGTAATTCCTCCTGACGAATACCACTATCTACTAATTGTTGATCGCGCCATCGGGCCTGAAAAATCTTTTTGATCATATCCATAGCTTGTTCTGGGGAGGCCTCCTTCAGCGATCGCAAAGCGGCCTCGCTACTATCGGCTAACATAACGATCGCCGTTTCTCGCGATTGGGGAATCGGACCATCGTAGCGAAAAGCCGCCTCATCGACGAATTCTTGACCATTTTGGGCGGATTTTTGCAAAGCTTGCTGATAAAAATAGGAAATTAAGAGATTGCCTTGGTGTTCGGGAATAAAATCGCGGACTACTCGCGGTAAACCGTGTCTGCGGGCCATGACTAACCCTTCGCTAACGTGCTTTTTAATAATCTCGGCGCTGACATAGGGATCATTAATTTCATCGTGTTTATTCGGGCCACCCATTTGATTTTCAATAAAACCGAGAGGATCGTGCATTTTCCCGATATCGTGATAGAGGGTCCCCGTGCGAATTAATTCCACATTACAGTGCAGTTTTCGGGCGGCCGCTTCAGCTAAACAGGCGACAAAAAGGGTATGTTGAAAAGTCCCCGGCGCTTCCGTGGCCAAACGTTTGAGCAAACTACAATTAGGATTGGACAACTCCACCAGACGAATGGGAGTGACCACATCGAAACAGCGTTCCAAATAGGGGGATAATCCTAGGGCGATTACCGTCCAAGCTATCCCCGATAGACCATAGACGAGCGCCGTGGGTAGTAGAGTATAGATGATCGTGCTGGCCGTGGCACTAACGATTAGGTAAGTGAGCAGATAAACACCCCCTTGGCTGACTCCGATTCCCATCCCTAGCAGCGATAATTCATCCCTGGAGCGCAATTTTCCCGCTATCATGGCCGCTAATAGTCCCCCTATCGTCCCCGCGATTAAATCGGCGCTGATACCTTGGATGCTGAATAGGGAAAGACCGGCAGTTAAGAGGACTTGGGTGACGGCCAGAGTCGGGCCGTAGAAACTGCTGACTAATAAACCTACGGCTGCCAGATTGGTAAAGGGAATATTGGCGATCGCTAGGATCGGTGTGGTAAAACTTAGCAAACCCAAGAGAAGAAAATCCCGGTGACGCAGAGGCCGATGGAGACGCTGAGCAACGAGACAAAAAGTCCCGATCGCGCTGGTGACAAGGATTGCCGTTGACCCTAAACCCATCCAGTTAATGCCCCGTTCGCTCAAACCAAAGCCATCAATGAGAACAAACTGAGCTTGAGTAATTTTTTCGCCTGCTTTAACGATAATTTGACCGGTTTGAGCGCTAGACATGACCATATCTACCGCTTCCACCGCTTTAGCGGCTTGTTCTTTGGTTGCCTCCCGATCTTCTATCAGGTTCGCTTCTCCCTCCAGGGCCGCCAGAAGGATATTTTCGGCTAAAGACTGCTGGCGACCGGTTAGGCGATCGCTGCTAATCTGCACGGCGATGGTATCCTGTAGGTGACTGGTGGAAATCCCCGGGGGAATGCCTTGCACCAAAATCCGGCGACTCGCTTGCAGGATGGCTTTTTCTAGGTTTTGCCACTCTCGATCGCCCATTTGGGCCACTGTGATCAGATCGGCGTATTTGAGTTTATTTAAGCTGGAATGCCGATAATTTTGGCTGGTTTGCTCCTTTATTTGCCGTAATTGCCCTAATCGATCGATAAATTGCTCAAAGCTTCCCTTCGTCACGCGCTGACGATAGGCTTGGATTTCGCTAACAGCATATTCCTGCTCTTTTGTCAAGAGGTTTGTAAAAGATTCTTCATAGTTGAGGCGGCTTTGTAGAGTTGACCATTGAGGGGCAGAAAAGGTGAGCAGCGTTTCCATTGTGGCGTTGGAAATAGTCCTGCCCATTAAAATGGAATTTCTTCGCAGAATTGGGCGAATTTGACTTAATTGCCCTAAAGTGTCTCGCAGCGATCGCTCGATCTGGTCGGTGGTTTGGGGGTCTCTTTTCAGCCGGGGAAGCAGTCCAGCCCGAATTTTTTGGCGTTTGAGGGCGGTGGTTTCTTGGTCTTGAAAACGGGCATCTTCGGGGGCGATAATCGTGACGGGGGAAATAGTCCCGACGGCCAATTTCGGCTGATTATAGAAACGATAACCGACCACGCTAGTCAGACAACCGACGGTAAACAGGAAGATTAAGGGTCGTCGCAGTTTACCCAGGGAGTAAGAGCGAGATTTTCGGGCAGAATCAGGAAAAACAGTGAAAGAATGCAGAAAATGATTCATAAATTCCAGCTAAATTCTATAAACTGCGCCACCATGCCCAGAGGAAAAATACCAGCAATTTGGTTTTGTGTTCCCTCTTCTATTTTAAGGACTCCCTGTGCAAAAAAATTTTTTCTCGAAAGGTATCTAGATTAACTTGATGCGGGGGTTTTTCGCCTTCCGCTGCGTCCAAAACCCGTAGGGGCGCATCGCGTGCGCCCAAATTCCCAAATTCCCCCAAAAACCCGTAGGGGCGCATCGCGTGCGCCCAACCCCCCAAAAACCCGTAGGGGCGCATCGCGTGCGCCCAAATAACCCAAATTCCCCCCAAATAACCCAAATTCCCCCAAAACCCGTAGGGGCGCATCGCGTGCGCCCAAATAACCCAAATTCCCCCAAAACCCGTAGGGGCGCATTGCGTGCGCCCAACCCCCCAAAAACCCGTAGGGGCGCATTGCGTGCGCCCAAATAACCCAAATTCCCCCCAAATTCCCCAAAAACGGGTGGGCCGATAATTGCCGGTGGGACGATTATTGCCGGTGGGCGAACGCAGTTCGATAAACTCACTGACCACAGTTCGCCCCTACAAAATCGACCGGCCTTTGGGCGGGAAAAAAAGAGAAAAAGGGTTACAGGGTCCTCCCAGCACCGCACACCACCCGAAAACCGTAGCCGAAGTAGTGGTAGTAGACGCGGCGGGCGTTGTTGTCGCGGGAAGCGGAACGGCAGTAATTCGGATCGTCGTACCAAGAACCGCCCCGCAACGGAGAACGATTATCAGCCCCATATATTATCCAGACACTGCCATCCGTTGGCGCACCCTCATAATTATCGTGCCAGGTATCGGCGCACCACTCCCAGACATTGCCGTGCATATCGTACAGTCCAAAAGCGTTTGGGGGAAACTGTCCCACGGGAGTCGTTTGTTGTCGATATTCTCCCTTCGCTTCCCCGGCGTAGGTATAGCCAGCATTGTAGTTAGCCAATTCCCCGGTAATGGTTTCCCCAAAGTAGAATGGGGTGGTGGTTCCAGCACGACAAGCATACTCCCATTCTGCCTCACTCGGTAGCCGATATTCCGGTTTTGTTTCCCTTGATAGTCGTTTACAGAATTCCCTTGCTTCATACCAGTTGACTCTTTCTACAGGTAGCTCATCCCCTATGAAGCGAGAAGGGTTTGTCTTCAGGTCGATGTCTATTTTAGCAGTTGCGGCAATCGCTCTCCACTGGCCCTGGGTAATCGGGGTTTGACTCATGTAGAAAGCGGGGACTTTGACTAGGTGTTGTGGTCTTTCCCTTTTATGTGCGTCCCAACCAAATTTTTTAACCAGTCTTTCGATTTCCTCATCTTCCGTTCCCATCCAGAATTCTCCTTGGGGAATATACATCATGCGGATATAGTTTTGAGCTTTTTTCCAGTTGCCAACTTCCGCAAGGTTTTCATCGTAAAAATAGGCTTTAACAGGTTTTCTCTCGATAACTTGGCCTGTTTTATTAACCAATACCGTTTCTGCGGTAAAAAGGTTTTCATCGCGGGTAACAATAGCGGCTACTTCGTCTATTAAACGTTTTTGTAGGGTTCCTTCGTCTTCTGGGGAAAGTTGAAGGACATTGCCAACGGGGTTTAAATCCCCTCTAGAATAGGCGGCAATCGTTTTATTAAGCAATAACAAGGGTTCATAATCGGCTAAAGCAGCCGATATATTTTCTAATAAAGCTGTCAATCTCACAAGACGCACTCGGTTATTATTTTTGATAGCTTCTGCTAGTACCTGTTTGATTTCGTTGACCGCTTGACTGGGTTTTAGGTAGGCAAGAGCTAACCATTGTTGATTTTGCCAATAAACCGATTTTGAGCAATAATCACCGATTTGTTCCTGAATATAGGTTTGTAACTGATAGGCCAGAGATTTGAGTTCCTCTGGGGTTAATTTTTCTAATAGTAGTTTACGAACATCGGGAGACATTTCATAGAGTTCTCGATCTATTTTGCGGACTAAACTGGAGAGTAAAATATCAGCGATCGCATACCAGGGAGCTTGATTATTTTTATCTTGATGTTGACGCAGATAATAAAGTAAATTAGGGGATAAACTAAGGGGAAATGCCGCTCGTTTCGCTAGTTCTCTGGTGTTTGGTTCGTTTTCTTTTTCAAATAATCTTAAACGGCTTTTTGCGCTAAAAAAATCTTCATCCTCATCCCAATTATCCCCTTGTTGAAACTGATTAGGATTAAATAAATGACGGGGTGGGATAGCTTCTTCTTTTAGCCATGTTATCAAGTTTTCCCAGTCCTCTGTGGTTAGTTCAAACATGGAAAAATTGGGTATATCTTCAGCTAAATCAGCAATATCGATCGCAGTTGTCCCATACCATCGATGATAGGGTAAGGGGTTTAACCATGCGACTCGGCTAAATCTTCGGCTAAATCGTCGGATAAGGGTTTCTGTTGCGCTCAAGCGCTCTTCTACATAACGTTTTCTAGCGGCACCCGCATCACTAAGAATTAGACAACTGGTTACTTCCGGAGAATAGTTAGAGAGAACTTTGCTTAAAGATTGACTTTCCCAACCGTTTTCTTGTCGTAAAACCTCGTCTCTAATCAGATTATCAAAGTAAAAATGGGGAACATTTGCCCAAGTTTGCTTCATTATCCTACCAAATCCTGCAAAGGGAATCATCGAGTCAGAACAATCAATAAAAATAATAATTTCTCGGCGATAAAGTTGTTTCTTTTGGTAAATTATTTGATCAAAAAAACCTCGTTTAGCCGTTGCCATCACCGTGGCTTTTAGATCCCAAGTTTGTCGAGGACTTTCTAGGGGTAATGGACGCAGTTGCTGCCAACTTTCTTGTAACTTAGCGATGCCAATAGGATAATAATCAGGATTATCTAGGGATGTGATTTTTTTTCGCTTTTCAATAGCTGTGGCAATTTGTGGAAATGAAGTCTCTGGTGCTATTGGTGTATCCCCCGGAGGGGTAATTTCTAATGAGGGAGATTCCCTATCATCCATCGGGTTTATGATTTTGCTAATCGATTCTTCTGGATGGCGAATAGGTGTTTTTTGGGCTATTTCTATATTTATTTCTGGTTGGAATTGTAGCATCTCTGTCCAGGCCTGATCAAACTTTTGTTTTTCTTTCGGGGATTTAACCCATAAAGCTTGACAAAGAAGTTTAATTTTAGGATTCTCTAAGTTGGGATTTTCTTGAATAGCAATATCAGAATCATTGGCGAGTTTTTGAATTAGGTAATTTTCCACCCGATAATATTGTTCAATAGACAGCAGAAATCCTTCTTCGTCTCTGAGTTGATAAAATAGCTCAAGTAGGGGGGATGTCATTGGCTTTTTTAACCTCTTGTTCCATAATCTTGTAAATCGGTACGGCTTTTTAGTAAAACACTAGCGTGGGGTAATTTGTCCTCGTTTAATTTGGCGATAATTTCTTCAGGTTTGTACTTGAGCAACGATTTAAACCAGGCTATTAATTCACTGGTGCTAACTTTTTTTTCTCCTTCAGATTTAGTCTCGTCTTGTGATGTTCTCACTTCCTGAAAACGGTCCACTGCTTTGATGATAACCTCTTGTTCAGCGTCGGTAAACCGTTCGGTTAATATTTTTCTTAATCTTTCTTGGTTGGGTAGCTCAATATAGTGATAAATGCAACGTCTCAGAAAAGCATTGGGTAAGTTTTTTTCTTGATTACTGGTAATTATAATCAGAGGAAAAGCTTGATCATTTGCTTGAATTGTTTCTCCTGTTTCTTTAATGAAAAAACGACGAGATTCAATGGCTAAAAGTAAATCATTAGGAAAATCTCGATCTGCTTTATCTATTTCATCAATTAATACTACCGATTGTTCTTGCTTATCTTGACTTTGTTTAAATGCTTTACCCAAGGGTTGTAAATCAACCCAATCCTTTGAAGTAGCTGGATTTTTTGGCTCAGAAGAAGATTCTTCTATTTCTTTTTGGCTTAAAATTCCGCTAATTTGAGCAGCTTGTAAACGGCCAATATAATCATATTGATAGAGACTATCTTCCGCTTTACTTGTAGATTGAACTATCCACTCATAATATTTTATAGGACCACTTTGCTGACCATTATTAAATTCATAAACTAAGGCATGAGCTAGACGACTTTTGCCACATCCCGGTTCACCTTCTAGTAACAAAGGCATTTCCAATTCAATAGCCAAGTTAACAACTTCTATTAACTCATCACCTGCGTCATAGGGATAAATTTTTTGTTGAATCGGTTCATAATAAGGATCCGATTTGGGTTGAATTTCTCCCCTGTAAGTTAAGGATAGTTTAGCCATCTATTTTCCCTCGATAATTGTCCTTGAAATTGTTGATAAAAAGCGTTCAATGTCTTTTCTATGTCGCCTTGATTGCTATTTTCCCATAATTTCTGCAAGGTAGATTTAAATAAGTCTGTGGTTTCATCCTGTAAGTCACAACCTAACTGAAGTTGTTGAGCAAAAGTAGGAATAATTTCCTGAAAAGACCGTTTTTCAAAGCAAGAGTCAATCTGTAAGCGGTGAATAGTAAATTCTGATAATTTGTCCTTATCTCTCCAATCATTACTTTTTCCATAATCTAACCAAATCATTAATAAAAAGCCTTTAATGGGACTATTTTGTATTCTACTAGCTTCTTCAATTAAGCTTTCCCAAAACGAATAAATATCCTTTAAAAGGGAAAAGTTTGCACAATCAATTCCTTCAAAAATCAACCAGAGATTATTAGCCTTTAAAACTTTTTTAATATCTTTAATATCTTTAATATCTTTAAAATCTTTGAAAAAATGTCCATAAAGACTATACCTATTCCATTCTTCTTGAAAATTAAAAACAATGGTTTTAACGGGCAAATTATTAGTGATAAAGAGTTGTTTGTGTAAACGATGTAAACACCAAAAACGATATGTATGAGGACAAGGGGGAATATAAATACTGCCTTCTCGTAAAGGTTTAGCAGCTATTGAACTGGTAAATTTTACTAGATTAGTGTAATTAAATTCTGTTAAAATATCATAAATCTTCCCATTATTTGTTCGTTGATCTTTTGGGTTTTGATGATGAAGTTGACAACATTGTAAGCTTTCAAAATCTAGGCCTAATACTTCGCAATAAGCTTGAACAATATAAGATTGTTTAGCGGTTCGCCCTTTTTTTCCTAGTCCATATTTTTGTTCAGTACAAAACCGCAAACTATCTCCAGATATGCCAATTACCTTTAAAATAGACAAATCTAATAGATAATTAATATCTGCTAAGGTTAAATGAATTGAATTATCATTAATATCTTCAATTCTGGTTGTATTTATTTTATTTTGAGTAATGTACTCCCTTTTCTTCTCATTTTCAAATCCTTGAAACTTAGATTTATTTTGTAAGTACAATTTCTTACCCTTTGGTTTTAAAACCTCTTTAGTTGCTCCAGATTGTGGCTGAGATTCTGTCATCCAAGCTTTCAAGACATTTAATGGAATGGTATAACTGGAAGTTTTTGTTTGACTACGGTATTCTTCGAGAAATGCCTCAAGTAACCATCGACTTGCTTCTATTAATATTTTCTCTATTTTCTCCGAAGCACAAGAATAGTCTCCCTCATAAGCATCTTTAGCCTTACGAAGGGTTTCTACATCTTCATCCGATAATCTGATTTCGCCAGACCTTAACATAAATCTCGTCAAACGTCAACCTACCATCTGATCCACTTTTTGATCCCCTTTTGCCAGCATTTGCTGAAAGCATTTTAATCAACTTGTCCTCAAAAAACAAGCCCTAAGGCGACAGGAGCAAAATCTATGAAAAAGGAAAATTTCTGGCAAAAACATAAAGCGGACATTGACGTGATTTGCCGCATCATCACCACTTTAACCGCCTTGGCTAGTTTGGGTGTTCAGGTGGGAGAGTTAAAGATTCCCCAAAACGAGATTCCCCCTATCCCTGAGGTTCAATTGGAAGCGGGGAAAAAGACTCACACCCACTAAATGAAGATAAATACTAGGGATTGAAGCACATTACCTGAAATAAAGGCCGATGTGCTTTTTTCATAAAACTAGGCCAAAACGAGGGTGAGTTAAGAAGATAACTCACCCTGAAAGAGATTTAGCGATCGACTGACCCCATAATAATATCAATACTGCCTAAAATCGCCATAATATCGGCAACTTTTACCCCTTTGAGGATATGAGGCAGAATTTGAAGATTATTAAAATCGGCGGCCCGAATTTTCCAACGCCAAGGGAAAACATCATCATTACCGACGATAAAGATACCTAATTCCCCTTTACCACTTTCCAAGCGCACATAATGTTCACCTTTAGGAATCTTAAAAGTGGGGGCGACTTTTTTGGCGATATATTGATAGTCAAAATCATTCCAAGCTGATTTTTTCCCTTCTGCCATCCGTTTTGCTTCCAGATTTTCGTAGGGACCACCGGGTAAACCTTTCAGTGCTTGCCGGATAATTTTCACCGATTCGCGCATTTCCCGAATCCGCACCAGATAACGAGCAAAACAATCGCCGGCGGTTTCCCAATGCACTTCCCAGTCAAAATCGTCGTAACACTCGTAATGGTCAACTTTTCTTAAATCCCATTTCACCCCAGAAGCGCGTAACATCGGACCGGATAAACCCCAGTTAATCGCTTCATCTCTGGTAATGCAGCCTATCCCTTCAATACGACGGCGGAAAATCGGGTTATTAGTGATTAATTTCTCGTATTCGTCCACTTTGGGGTCAAAATAGTCACAGAAATCCTCGCACTTATCCACCCATCCGTAGGGTAAATCC
>NZ_JBLZRT010000013.1:0-48011 GCF_048564745.1 Microcystis sp. | reverse complement strand
GAAGCCCTAGATGCCAAGGGAACCCGCGATTATTACCAAAATAAGACGAGAGCTTAAGGTCGTCGGTCGTCGGTCGTCAGGAAATAGGGTGATAGGGTTTTGGGGTGATAGGGTGATGAGACAGCTTCCCCACTTCCCCACACCCTGTCCCCAGGAAAAACTTTTTGCCGCAAACCCTAAATATGGTCGAGCATGATGCCAGTTCAATTATCGTTGCCGTTGTATCATCAACTTTCTCAACCAGAGGTGATTGAATACTTGACCAGCGATGGGTCAGCGGGCTTATCAGCAGAAGAAGTGGCCAGTCGCTACGAAAAATATGGCCCGAATGAACTGCGATTTAAGCCGGGGAAACCAGCTTGGTTGAGATTTTTGGGGCAATTTCATCAGCCACTACTCTATATTCTCCTGCTTGCGGGTACTATTAAGGCATTTTTAGGGTCTTGGACGAATGCCTCGGTGATTTGGGGAGTTACCCTGATCAATGCCATTATTGGCTATGTGCAGGAAGCTAAGGCGGAAGGTGCGATCGCTTCCTTGGCCAAAGCCGTAACCACAGAAGCGACGGTGTTGCGAGAGGGACAAACTCTCCGGATTCCATCTCGGGATTTGGTGCCGGGAGATATCGTTTTATTGGTATCGGGGGATAAAGTACCGGCGGACTTGAGGCTGCTGAAAGTCCGCAATTTGCAGGTGGATGAGTCTGCCCTGACTGGGGAATCCTTGCCCGGGTCAAAAGCGATCGAACCCTTACCCGGGGATACGCCCCTAGCAGAAAGGACAAACATGGCCTACGCAGGGAGTTTCGTTACCTTTGGACAGGGCAAAGGGATTGTTGTCTCTACGGCCAATGCCACCGAAGTGGGGCAGATTTCCCAGTCGATGGAAAGCCGAGTCAGCCTTAGCACACCCCTGACCCGTAAATTTGCCCAATTTAGCCGCACCCTACTCTACGCAATTTTGACCCTAGCAACCTTGACCTTTGCCATCGGGTTAGGACGGGGGAAATCTTGGATCGATATGTTTGAAGCTGCCGTTGCCCTCGCAGTGAGTGCGATTCCAGAAGGGCTGCCGGCAGTGGTAACGATTACCTTGGCCATTGGGGTCAACCGCATGGCCCGTCGTCATGCGATTATTCGTAAACTGCCCGCAGTGGAAGCATTGGGGAGTGCGACCGTCATTTGTTCCGACAAAACCGGAACCCTGACCGAAAATCAAATGACTGTACAGTCCATTTATACTGAAGGGCAATATTACGCCGTTAGTGGTGGTGGCTATAGTCCCAAGGGCGAAATTAGTCTGATCACCGATGGCAACCCTGGCAGCCCCTTTGCAGATGAATTGCCCCCGGCCCTAGGGGATTGTCTGGTAGCTGGTTTGCTTTGTAATGACTCCGGGCTAAAACAAACGGGAGAAGATTGGTCAGTGGTGGGGGATCCTACGGAAGGGGCGCTGATTGCGGCCGCCGCCAAAGCAGGTCTCAGTCAATTGGGGCTATTGTCTTTAACCCCACGATTAGATGCAATTCCCTTTGAATCTGAGTACCAATACATGGCAACCCTGCATGATGGGATACCTCGCCTGATCTATGTCAAGGGATCGGTTGAGTCCCTGATGCGTCGTTGTTCCCAGATGATCGATCGCTATGGTCAGATGACCGCGCTGAACGCCCAACAGATCGAGCAAGCGGTAGAAACGATGGCAGGGCAGGGTTTACGGGTGCTTGCCTTTGCCAAAAAAGCAGCAGCGACCCATCAGCATTCTATCGACCATGAGGATATCGAAACAGGCTTGGTGTTTCTGGGATTACAGGGCATGATTGACCCGCCTCGTCCAGAGGCGATCGCTGCCGTTCATGCCTGTCAAACTGCCGGGATTCGGGTCAAGATGATTACTGGTGATCATCTTGTCACGGCACGGGCGATCGCGGAACGGATGGGCATTAAAACGGCAGCACAAGTCTTAGCATTTGAGGGAAAAGAATTAGCGCAAATGGATAATCATCAACTGGCCCAAGCGGTGGTCGATGGATCGGTATTTGCCAGGGTTGCCCCTACCCAAAAACTGCAACTGGTGGAAGTACTCCAGTCTCAAGGGGAAATCGTGGCGATGACCGGCGATGGTGTCAATGATGCGCCGGCTCTCAAGCAGGCCGATATCGGCATTGCCATGGGGAAAGGGGGAACGGAAGTCGCCAGGGAATCGGCTGATATGCTCCTCACTGATGATAACTTTGCCTCGATCAAGGCCGCTGTCGAAGAAGGACGCACCGTTTATCAAAATTTACGCAAAGCGATATCTTTTCTCTTGCCTGTCAATGGTGGCGAATCGATGACCATTCTGATCAGTACTTTACTAGCGCGAGATTTACCCATCCTCTCCCTACAAGTACTCTGGTTGAACATGATCAACTCGGTCACGATGACTGTTCCCCTGGCCTTTGAAGCAAAATCCCCCGGCATTATGCAGTCACCACCACGCAATCCCAATGAACCTTTGATCACCAAAAAACTATTGCGCCGAATTTTGGCTGTTTCATTGTTTAACTGGATTCTGATTTTTGGTATGTTTGAGTGGGCTAAATCGACCACAGGAGATATTGCCGTTGCCCGCACAATGGCAATTCAATCCCTTGTGGCAGCACGGGTTATCTATCTGCTCAGTATCAGCCAATTAGGGATGAGCCTAGTTAACTACCTGCGTGGTCAGTCAACCTCGATTACTAATGCACCAATCCTAATTTTGGGGATTGTGGCTGCTGTTGCCCTACAAATTTTATTTAGTCAATGGGGGGTGATGAACAGTCTGTTTGCAACGGCGACCCTAAGCGGTCATCAATGGCTAATCTGTTTATTGCCGATGCCGCTCATGGTACTTTGGGCAATTTTTACCAATGTTATCGATCCTCCTCATTGTCATGGGAAATAACTAGGGTTTGCGGCAAAAAGTTTGTTGGTGGGGTTAGGAGTCAGGAGCCGGTCGTCGGTCGTTTCAGGCTTTGTTGCCCTCTCTTTTTGTACCAGTTTATGTACTAAAAGAAGGATAATGCAAGGTTTTTGAGAGTCCCAATCCGATTTTCTGGCACTAATACCATTTCTCTAAATGAAAACTACACATCGAATTTAAGTCACCCTTTTTAAGGGGGATTTAGGGGGATTAAACTTCTGTAGTCAGACTTTGGAGAATTGGTATAACATCGGATTTTAACAGGTCAAAAACCTCATTTTAAAAGGGTTTTACCATTATTCAGCAAACCCTAAATATTCTCAAGTTTTTGTAATCAATCAATAATTTTTACTTATCTTTAGCCAACATTGGGTTAGGAGACAGTATTCTCCGAGTCGGGAGTCAGGAGTCAGGAGTCGGGAGTCAGCTTTATTCTCCCCACACCCTACACCCCACACCCCACACCCCACACCCCACACCCGTTCGGACCTCGGCGTGAGCTCGGTCGAACGCTGAGCTCACGGCCGAAGCCCACACCCCACTTCCCCACTTCCCCACTTCCCCACTTCCCACTGTGCAGGGGGATTATTTTCTAGAGAATAAAACGTAAAAACAGGGAATAATAAACAGAGTTAACAGAGTTGCTAAAGACAAACCCGAAAAAACGACAATTCCTAAAGGTTGCAGGAATTCTCCCCCCTCTCCTAATCCTAAAGCGAGGGGAAATAAACCTAAAACCGTGGTCACGGTAGTCATTAAAATCGGTCGTAAACGTTGGGGAGCGGCCTTTAAAATAGCTTGTAGTCGAGTAAAACCGAATTCTTGCCGCAATTGATTCGCCAATTCCACCATAATAATCGCATTATTAACCACAATCCCCACCAATAAAACCACCCCGACGATGACAATGGCATTAATCGGGGTTTTGGTCAAATATAGTCCAAAAATTCCCCCCGCTAGGGCCAAAGGAACGGTTAACATAATCACCAAAGGGTCTATAAGCGAGTTATACTGCACGGCCATGACCACAAAGACTAAAAATACCGATAAACCCGCTAATAAACCCAAAGAACCCTGAATTTCTTGATTAGACGTGGCAGCAGCACTGGGTAAAATGCTGACACCATCGGGTAAGGGAGTAGCGTTTAAAACCGATTGTACCCCCGCGAGTGCGTCACTTAATTTCGCTCCCTCGACCAAACTGCCGATAATAATAAAAACTTGACGCTGATTGATTCTCTGGATGACCCCGGGGGTTTTTCCCGCTTCAATCCGGGCTATATCTGCTAATTTTAAGTCTTCTTGCCTATTGACAAAAATAGGTATTTGTGATATGTCACTAATTTTTTGGCGCGAGTTGGGGTCCAATTGTACCCGGATATCGATTAATCTTTCTCCCCGTTGCAGTTGGGTGGGGATTGATCCTTGAATAGCGGTCCGTAGGGTTTGTCCCACTTCCAGGGTACTCAATCCCAAACTATTTAAGCGGGTCCAATCGGGTTTAATCTGGATTTCCGGTTGTCTGGGGTCAGCATCGGCACGAAAACGCGCACTAGGGACTTTTTCATCGAGAATACCGAGGATTTCTTCACCAGCTTGCTCTAAAGTTTTCCCATCGCGTCCCTGTAACATCACATCCACATCGGCACCAACGGAGGGAGAGTTATTCAGAATAATACCGCGCACTTGACCGGGGGTGAGACGCAAACGCACGTTAACGAGGTTTAATTGCTCTAGTGCTTTGCTCATGCGTTCGATATATGCTTCTGTATTAGTGCCTTTTTTGAGACTAATCGTACTAGAAGCACGCAAAATATTTTCATTGGTAGTTGTGCCAAAAAGAGAACCGCCACTGGTAGTAAAAACGTACTTAGTCTCTGGTTGTGATGATAAAATCTTTTCTACTTCCCGCATCACCTGACGGTTAGTATTTAAATTGGTACCGGGGGGAAATTGAGCAAAAACGTTCACCTGTCCGGTTTGAATACGACTAAAGACTTCCTGGGGGATATATTGCCAGAGATAGAAACTACTTCCCCCTAAAATTAAAAAGGCCAGCAGGATAACAGGTATTCTGTAGTGGATGATTTTAGCTAAAAAACGACCGTAGAGGATGGTTAAACCTTCTAGACGTTGACTAAAGACTTTTAATAGCCAAAATCGCTGAATACCACTAGAAACCCGCATATTTAACAAACGACTGGCCAACATGGGAACAACGGTTAACGCACACAGCAGAGAAGCAGCCACAGCAAAACTGATAGTGAGGATAATCTCGTTAAACAGCAGGGAAATAAAACCACCCAATAATAAAAATGGCAGGATAGAGACGAGATTAGTCGCAGTGGAGGCCACTAAAGCAGATTCTACCTCTTGGCTGCTATTACGCGCAATTTCTAAAAAATCTCGCTTATTTTGGTTTTGATTAACTTTGAGGGCAATATTTTCCAGCATGACGATGGAATTATCCACCACGATACCCACCCCTAGGGCCAATCCTCCCAAACTAAACACATTTATCGATAACCCGAATAACTTCATACAGATAATTGCGACGAGGGTAGAAAGAGGAATCGCTAGGGTAATGATAAAAGTCTGTCGCAGGGAACCGAGAAAGACGAATACAGTCAATCCTGCTAGAATTGTCCCCGCTAGTCCCGAAGAAACCACGTTATTGACCGCGTTTTGGATAAATACAGACTCATCGGTAGTGGTGACGACTTGCATTCCCCCGGTCATTAACCCGGATTTTTTTAATTCTGTAATGCGTTTTTTGACCCCTTCTACCACAGCAATCGTGTTCGCATTCGGTTGTTTTTGGACGCTAACCCTGACGGCATTTTTTCCATTTAGGGTGACAAAAATTCTTTGTTCTTCTGTCCCATCGATAACTCTGGCCACATCCCGCAGATAGACTTTTTCTTCGGGATTATTACTATCGGTCAGTGCTAAATCTTGGATATCTGCTACGTTTTTAAATTTCCCCATCGCGCGGGTTAAAGGTTCCCCGGTTTCTCCCTCTAGTCGGCCCCCAGAGATGTCCTGATTACGTCTTTTTAGGGTGTCTAAAACCTGATTTAATCCCACCCCTAAAGATTGTAATCGCTGCAGGTCAATATTAACTTGAATTTCTTCTCTAACTCCCCCAATCACGTCCACTACTGCCACTCCTCCCACAAATCCTAATTCTCTCCCTAATTCTTCATCAGCAAATAATCTTAAATCTTTTAGGGGTAGGGTATCAGAAACGAGAGCGAATTCATAGACGGGTAAACGAGAGGGTTCAAATTTGTTTAAGCGCGGTTCCTCAATAATATCGGGTAAATTTTGTCGGACACGATTAAAACTTTCGGTAGCTTCATTTAAAGCAACATTTAAATCTCCCCCCGGTTGAAAAAATAAATCTACTCGCATCCTCCCCTCGCGAGTTTCTGAATAAACTTGCACTACTCCCTCGGTGGCACTCATTCCTTCTTCTAGGGGTTTAGTTACTTCTTCGAGAATAACTTCCGGGGAAACTCCCGGGACATTCATCCTTAAACTAATGCGAGGATAAGTAATAGAAGGAAGCAAATCTACTTGTAAACGATTTAGAAAAAAAAGACCGATGATGATAACTGCTATAGTTAACGTCAATACTCCTATGTGACGACGAATTGATAGACCGCTTAGGGAGATGTTTTCTAACATGATTACCTATGGGGGAGAGTAAACAGTGAAAAGTAAACAGTGAAAAGTAAACAGTAAACAGTGACCAATCACTGATAACTGATTAATTGTGCATAACTCGACCGAAACTCCATAATTTTTGATAATAATGACGACTGACGCTATCCCTATCATCGGTGAGTAGATTGATAGCGATACCATTATTACCTGTTTCTTTACCTGAACTGTGGATATATTGATTATTCCCTAGATATAAAGCCACATGATTAACTCTTTTATCACCAAAGAAAATTAAATCTCCTGGGAGTAATTCCTCTCGGTTTATTTTTTGACAAAAAGCCTCCTGTTGATAGGAATCCCTCGGCAACCAAATGCCAAAGCTGGCAAAAGCGGCCTGGATTAATCCTGAACAATCGTAATTAGGTGCAAGGGTTCCACCCCAGAGATAATGATTGGTACGGTTCCTTGCTTCCTGAGTAAAAGTGATAATATCAGGAATATGTTTTTCTATGTCTGAACGAGTTACAGGAATTTTTTGATAAGCTGTGGTGGCCACCGCAATTGCATCTAAATCTTCTCCGCATAACCAAGCTAAATAATTATCTTCCCTTAGCTGAATTTGTAGCCCTTTTTCGGTAATTTCTAGGGAAATAAATTTTAATTTTCTTCCCTGTTGTGCTTGGGTAGCTAACTCTTGACAACTGGGAGAATTGTAGAGATTTAAGTCTCTTATACAGAGATATTCCTGGGTGGATGATGGGGGAAGGGAGATGATTTTCATAAAAAATAGATCAGAATTATATTGACAGAAACAAATGCCCAACTAGCCAAAAGCTAAGGGATAAAATTGAGGATTTAATGATAAAATAAATAAGGAGAGTAACCTTAGTTCTGTCATCTTCAAGTTTCCACCTCTCTTAATTCTTGGCCACAGAGATAATCTATAACCGAACCGAATCCCTCAAAAATTATTAAACCTCTTGCCTAATTAACTTTTCAGGGTTCAAAAACGGCAAAAATAAGGATTAAATGGCATAAAATCTGTGAATAGAGCATTTAATTGACTATTAAGTAGGTAGGTGTTAAAAATTGTCAGATACCCCCCTTATCAAGGGGAGATTAAGGGGGGATCGAAGGCAAAATTTATCTTCTATCTTAACTCTCCTGACTACTGGCTACTGGCTACTGATCCCTAACCCTAACAACAATTTTTAATTTTTACAACAGGTCTAGGATAGCCAGTTCCTTAACAATATGTTACAATAGCCGGCGAGAGGGGGGTGGCCAATATCTGGAACTTTTGGGCTAGAGATAGATTCTAGGTATCAGCAGTCACCTCCTAGAGTAAGCTTTTAATCAGATGTTGAGGTTAGTCCATGGCCAATGTTTCCGGGCGGTTTGAAAAGCAAGAATACAGCCAAAACTCAGAAAATACCGTCGCAGTGGTCAGTTCAGTCATGTCCGGTTTTAAAAAAGCATCTCCCCTGCAAAAGGGCTTATTTTGGGGAATGACCCTCAGTTTTACCGCCCTAGTTTCCGCTACTCTCGGGGCTGCCGTCGCTTTAATTAGTCCCTTACCCGCACCAATTGGGGCTATCTTCCAAAAAACGACTTTTCCCACCCAAACAGACATCCTTGAGGCTCAAGCTTGGAATAGCTTAATCAATCAGCAGCTTTCTCGTCCTGTTAATATTTTAGTTATGGGCATCGATCGAGTTTTAGATGCCAAAAACGGCGACGATGTATTTAAAGGTCGCAGCGATACCATGCTCCTAGTGCGCTTCGATCCTAGCGATAAAACCGTGAGAATGCTGTCTATCCCTCGCGATAGCCGCGTCAGAATCCCCGGCCACGGTTTCACTAAAATCAACGATGCCAACGTTCACGGCGGACCAACTCTAGCGGCGGAAGTGGTCAGTAATACTTTAGGGGATGTCACCGTTGATCGCTATGTGCGGGTGACTACCGATGCCTTTAAGGAATTAGTCGATTTAGTCGGGGGTGTAGAGGTTTATGTACCCGAACGAATGTATCATAAAGATGTCACCCAAAAATTAGAAATTGATTTACAAGAGGGTTGGCAAAATCTCAACGGCGACCAAGCCGAACAATTTGCCCGTTTTCGTAACCCGCAATACGGCGATATTGGTCGCGTACAAAGACAACAAATTTTATTAAAAGCACTCCAACAAAAGATTTTTAGTCCGACAATTCTCCCCAGTCTCCCGAAAGCAGTACAGGTTTTACAACAATATATCGATACGAATTTAAGCGTCGAGGAAATGCTGGCTATCGCTAATTTTGGCCGGGAAATTAAACAGGATGACTTGAGAATGATCCTACTCCCCGGCCGCTTTAATAGCCTCGAAGAATACGATGGTCGCAGTTATTGGATTTTGAACCGTCGCGAAATTAGAACCATTGTGGCTAATAATTTTACCGATAACTACGCGGGGGGAGAAACCTCCGTTTATAGTCTGCGGATTGCCATTCAAAATGCCACCCATACCAAAGGTTTAGCCCGTCGTACTCGTAATTATCTGGCCAAACGGGGCTACACAAATGTTTATATTAGCGATGACTCCTCCCAAAAGCTAGAAACCACGGCAATTATTGCTCAAAAAGGTGATATTCAGTCCGCTAACCTCTTGAAAAATCAATTGGGAATCGGTAAAGTAGAATCATCCTCCACTGGTGCTTTAGACTCAGACCTAACTATTCGGGTGGGTGATGATGTGGCCCAGTTTCTCGACGCTCAACAGTAACAATGTTGAAAAATGTTTTCAGTCTGGTTTTAATTATTTTGCTGGCGATTCTTTGGCTACTTTTCGCGGCCCGTCCGGTGGCTTTAGCCCAAGATAAAACGATTAACTATAGTTTTGCCCAGCTGCAAGATCGGGATTTTTCCCATCAGGATTTGCGCGGAGGAGTTTTCGCAGCTGCCGCGATGCGGGGAGTTAACCTAGAAGGTGCCGATTTATCCTATAGCATTCTCACCGAGGCTGTCCTCTTAAAAGCTAACTTAAAAGGGGCCGATTTAACCGCCTCTTTGGTAGATAGAGTTACCCTCGATTTTGCCGATTTAACTAATACTATTTTTACCGATGCGATCGCTACTCGCAGCCGTTTTTATGACACAATTATTACCGGGGCCGATTTCACTAACGCGATAATTGATAACTATCAGGTTAAGTTAATGTGTGAACGGGCCGATGGCATTAATCCCGTCACAGGAGTGGCCACCAGAGATAGTTTAGGCTGTAATTAGTAATTCCGGGCAGATTCTAGCTGACTGCTCAAAAATAGCCTACCCCCTACACTCCGGCTATCTCGATCGAGACAGCAGGGATGTAGAATAAAAATACTGAGCGAGGCTAGAGAAAGGAGAGGGACTCTTGATAATCGTCATCGATAACTATGATAGTTTTACCTACAATTTAGTCCAGTATTTGGGAGAATTAGCCTCCGAGTTCCCGATCGCTGTGCCGATCGAGGTCTATCGTAATGATAAAATCGATCTGCCCATGATCGAACAAATGCGGCCGGATGGGATTGTCATTTCCCCCGGTCCTGGTCGTCCAGTCGATGCGGGCATATCTCTGGAATTAATCGCCAAATTTGGCCCCTATTTGCCAATTTTGGGGGTCTGTCTCGGTCATCAAAGTATCGGTCAGGTATTCGGAGGGGATGTGGTCCGGGCCCCGGTCTTGATGCACGGCAAAACTTCCCCAATCTATCACAACAGTGAAGGGGTATTTCAAGGGTTAGAAAATCCTTTTACTGCCACCCGTTACCATAGTTTAGTGATCGATCGCTCCACCATGCCGGATAATTTAGAGATCACGGCCTGGGTGGAAGATGGCACGGTCATGGGAGTCCGTCATCGGGATTACCCCCACATTCAAGGAGTACAATTCCATCCCGAAAGTATTTTAACCACTGCTGGCAAGGAACTTTTAAGAAACTTTCTCCGATCCCTCTAGTGTTTACTAATCCCCAACCCCTGAAATTAACCCTAACTTGATTAATTCTGCATCTACATTTATGAAAAGGCGAGATTTTATCTTATCGGCGGGGGCAAGTTTCTTAACCGTGGCAGTAAGCTCAGTTTTAGCGGAAACTAAACCGAAACCCACTAACCCCACTTCCCCCCAAAAACCCGATAATTCCCTCTTAGTTCAATGGTTGGGTCATAGTTGCTTTTTATTCACTGGAGGAGGGCAAAGAGTCCTCGTTAATCCCTTCCGGGCGATCGGTTGTACGGCGGGTTTTCCTTTGCCAAAAGTAGAAGCAGATATCGTTTTAATTAGTAGTCAACTCTGGGATGAAGGGGCCGCCGAGGGTTTACCAGGTAATCCGAAAATTTTGTTTGAGCCGGGGGCCTATGATCTGGGTAAATTAAAATTCCAGGGCATTAGTATCGCCCATGATCGCATGGGTGGGCAACGTTTCGGCATGAATGTGGCCTGGCGTTGGACCCAGGCGGGGATTAGTATTGTCCATTTAGGAGGGGCAGCAGCCCCAATCGAATTAGAACAAAGAATTCTGCTAGGTTCCCCGGATTTAGCTTTTATTCCCGTGGGAGGGGGTCCAAAAAATTATAATCCCCAAGAAGCAAAACAGGCGATCGAAGTTTTACAACCGCGAATTGCTGTCCCGACGCAATACTTCACCAGTGCCGCCGATAAAAATGCCTGTGAATTGGTCTCTGTAGATGAGTTTCTCAAGTTGGTCAAGGATAAAAATATCCGTTTGATCGAGGACAATAAATTACGGATTCGTGCCGCCGATTTACCCAAAAAAGGGACTCTCATTCGCGTGTTTGACTACCGCAATCTGTTACAGAAATCCTAATTTTTAGGAGCCAATGACCTAGGACTGCTGTAGATCATCTCCTAGTTCTCTAAAAATTGCTTTAACAATTTTATTAAAAATGTTTTTGCTGAAAGAATCTCGCTCTTTTTTTAGACAGGGATGGACAATTGCGGTTTTACTAATTGCCCTGCTTGTTTCCCTGCCGATTTTATCGGTGGCCAGTAGTTTATTAACTAATTCCAGTCAAGTCTGGCAACATCTGATCGAAACTGTTCTCTGGGATTATCTAGTTAATTCTTTTTGGTTAATGTGCGGGGTGGGCAGCGGCGTTTTAATCATCGGTGTAGGGACCGCTTGGTTAACAACGATGTGTCAATTTCCCGGTCGTCAACAATTTCAATGGTTATTATTACTACCCCTTGCCGCTCCTGCCTATCTCTTGGCCTATACTTATACCAATATGATGGACTATTTTGGTCCGGTGCAGACGTTCTTAAGAAGTGTTTTCGCTTGGAATAGTGTCGAAGATTATTGGTTTCCTAATATCCGTTCTCTTTGGGGGGGGATTCTAATGTTAATACTGGTGCTTTATCCCTACGTTTATCTGTTAGCAAGGGTCGGTTTTTTAGAACAATCTGTCTGCACAGTGGAGGCAAGTCGCTCCTTGGGATGTAACCCTTGGCGTAGTTTTTTTACTGTCGCTTTACCCCTAACAAGACCGGCAATTATGGCGGGATTAGCCCTAGCTTTAATGGAAACTCTGAACGATTTTGGTACGGTGCAGTATTTCGGCATTAATGCTTTTACCACGGGGATTTATAATACTTGGTTCGGTATGGGCGATCGCATAGCAGCGGGGCAGTTATCCACAGTTTTAATGGTATTTATCCTCGTTTTAGTTTTCCTTGAACAATCCTCCCGTCGTCAAGCTCGTTACTATGAAATGACCAATCGTTTCCAGTCACCGACTAAGTACAAACTGGGATTTATTCGGAGTTTTTTGGCAATGTTCTCCTGTTTTGTGCCGGTATTTCTGGGGTTTATTGCCCCTGCTTTTTATCTAGCTTATCTAGCCTTTAACCATGCCCAAGAAACTTTTAATAATGACTTTTTTAGTCTATCGGGAAACAGTTTTTTTCTGGCTAGTTTAAGCGCAATTATTGCGGTAGTTTTAGCTTTAATTCTCGCCTACGGGGAAAGACTTAATCCGAATAAAACTCTTAAAGGTTCTGTGCGGATTGCGGCGGCTGGTTATGCTATCCCCGGCATTGTTATCGCAGTGGGGGTTTTAATTCCTCTAGGTAAATTAGATAACTTTTTCAACCAAGTATTAAATATCAATTTAATTCTGAGCGGCACAATTTTCTGTCTAATTTTTGCCTATATTGTCCGGTTTTTAGCCGTAGCTTTTTCCACATTAGAATCGAGTTTAAGTAAAATTAAACCTAGTTTAGATGATGCTTCCCGCAGCCTTGGCTATGGCACTGGTGCCACTTTAATTAAAGTGCATATTCCTCTTTTGTCGGGGGGATTATTGACGGCGGCTATGTTAGTTTTTGTCGATGTGATGAAGGAATTACCGGCTACTTTGGTGTTAAGACCTTTTAATTTTGATACCCTAGCGGTGCGCGTTTATCAATACGCCAGTGATGAACGTTTGGTGGAAGCGGCGGCACCGGCCCTGGCCATTGTCCTAGTGGGATTAATTCCGGTAATTTTTTTAAGTTGGCAAATTTCCCGACGGGCGATCGATTAAAGTGGTGGGCGAGCGCCTGGCCGCTTAGTTCTATTTAGGGTCTGCTGAAAAAGTTTGTTGGTGGGGTTAGGAGTCAGGAGTCAGGAGCCGGTCGTTAGGAGCCGGTCGTCAGGAGTTAGGAGGCAGGAGTCAGGAGACAGGAGACAGTTTCATTTATTCTCCCCACACCCCACACCCCACACCCTGCCGCGAGGAAAAACTTTTTCGGTAAATCCTAGTTCTATAGTCTAGTACAAAATAATGTTACAGTTCTTGACAAGACTACTAGAGAGGGGGGGTGTCAGTGATAGGATTCCCTAAAACCCCTTTTCTTTATTTTTGTAGAGAGAACAAAATCCTATGACAGAACTTTCTGGAAAAGCTCCTAAGTTCGGTGGCAGCACGGGCGGTTTACTCACCAAAGCCGATCTGGAAGAAAAATACGCCATCACTTGGACAAGCAGCAAAGAACAAGTCTTTGAAATGCCCACTGGTGGCGCCGCTATCATGAACGAAGGCGAAAATCTCCTCTATTTGGCCCGCAAAGAACACGCGCTCGCTCTTGGTACCCAATTCCGGACGAAATTCAAACCCAAAATCGAAGATTACAAAATCTATCGGATTTACCCCAGTGGTGAAGTGCAGTATCTCCACCCCGCTGATGGTGTCTTCCCCGAAAAAGTTAACGCTGGTCGTGAATTTTTCGGCAAAAAAGACCGCAATATCGGCAAAAACCCGGAACCGGCGACAATTAAGTTCTCTGGTGTCACTCCCTACGAAGCATAAATAAACCCTAAAATCGAGAGGGGGGAGTTAGATTTAGAAGCTATTTGGCCCTAGGATTTAACTTCTGACTCTCGATTTCTCTGATCGCAATCGGCTACAAGTGTTGTGCTATCCGTTTCCTGAACCATCAAAATATGATCTTCCCCGACTTCGATCGCTTTCGTCAACTCGCCGGCCAAGGTAACTTTATTCCTGTCTATCAAGAATGGATCGCTGACCTAGAAACGCCCGTTTCGGCCTGGTATAAAATTTGTGCCGATCAAGCCTACAATTTTTTATTAGAGTCGGTGGAAGGGGGCGAAACCTTGGGACGCTACAGCTTTTTAGGCGGCGATCCCGTCTGGGTATTGGAAGCGCGGGGAAACACCACCACCCAAACTTTTCGCGATGGTTCTCAAGAGATTTTTTCGGGGGATCCTTTCGAGATTTTAACCCGATGTTTAGCCCCGATCGTGCCGGTTAAATTGCCGCAATTACCCGCCGGAATAGGGGGTTTATTTGGTTTTTGGGGTTATGAATTAATTAATTGGATTGAACCGCGAGTGCCTATTTATCCCGCTACGGATGCCGATCTACCGGATGGTATTTGGATGCAGGTGGATAATCTAATTATTTTCGATCAAGTTAAACGGAAAATTTGGGCGATCGCCTATGCCGATATTCGGGGTAAAAATCCCGATTTAGCGGCTGCTTATCAAGCGGCCTGCGATCGAGTGACACAATTAGTTCTGAAGTTACGATTACCCCTACCAACTAATGCCAAAACCCTGGAATTATTACCAGTTGGTCACGGGAAAGAATTGGTCTATGAAAGCAATACAACTCAGGAAAAATTCTGTCAAAATGTCCTGAAAGCCAAGGATTACATCAAAGCGGGGGATATTTTTCAGGTGGTTATTTCCCAGCGTTTAAATGCCAATTATCAGGGTCATCCCTTCGATTTATATCGTTCCCTGCGTCTGATTAATCCTTCTCCCTACATGGCTTTTTATAACTTTAAGGATTGGCAGATTATTGGCTCTAGTCCTGAAGTGATGGTTAAGGCAGAACGGGACGAATTAGGTAAAATAAGAGCTACTGTCAGACCAATTGCTGGAACCCGTCGCCGGGGACAAAACTTCAGTGAAGATCAAGCTTTAGCAATAGATTTATTGCAAGATCCCAAAGAAATTGCCGAGCATATTATGTTAGTGGATTTGGGTAGAAATGATCTAGGCCGGGTGTGCGATCGAGGTACGGTCAAAGTGGACGAATTAATGATCATTGAACGTTATTCCCACGTTATGCACATTGTTAGTAATGTGGTGGGGGATTTAGCCACCAATAAAAGTGCTTGGGATTTATTAAAAGCTTGTTTTCCGGCGGGAACCGTCAGTGGGGCCCCGAAAATTCGCGCTATGGAAATTATTCATGAATTAGAACCCTGTCGTCGTGGTCCCTATTCAGGGGTTTATGGTTACTACGATTTCGAGGGACAGTTAAATAGTGCCATCACGATTCGCACTATGATTGTTCGTCCCCAAGGTAATCAAAATTATCTGGTTTCTGTGCAAGCGGGAGCGGGGTTAGTAGCCGATTCTGAGCCGGAGAAAGAGTATGAAGAAACCCTCAACAAAGCCAGGGGTTTATTGGAGGCAATTCGCTGTTTAAGTTAGATTTTTTAGCCCAGGATCCTCCTTCTCTATTTAACCTCATGAGGAGGAAAAATATTTAATCGGTAGCTCTAGGGGAAACTCTGGTACTGACAGAGTATTTAACTTTATCTTTATCGGTATCTCCAGTAGTCAGATTTACCTGAGCGTTGGCATTCAAAATCACTTGACCACCACCACCGCGAACACAGGTATAAAAATCGTCCACATTGCCAAGGGTGGGAATTCGGGTAAAACTTGCAGGACAATTGGGGTTATTAGCAGCCGCTGCTAACATATCGGTGACGGGGGAATGTTGCCAAGGGGAAGTAATATCGTAGTTGCCATCTTCGTCCAAGTTTGGACCATAGCGCCACAAGACTCGCGGACCGGTCAAGCTATTTTCAGGTCCTTTGGTATAGTAAACGATCTGCTCTGCGAGCGTACCATCGAGATTGTTGGGGTCGGGAATTTGGAAAGCTAGAACTGCTCGCGCTCCTGTGGGTACTTGATTACTCGTGATCGCAGCTTCAGAATCAGCGATAATTTTTGCCCGTCTCACTTCATCTGAAACAAACTCTAGAGTACGATTAAGATTATTTTGGATTTCAGTACCAGCATT
This sequence comes from Microcystis sp., assembly GCF_048564745.1. Taxonomy (NCBI): domain Bacteria; kingdom Bacillati; phylum Cyanobacteriota; class Cyanophyceae; order Chroococcales; family Microcystaceae; genus Microcystis; species Microcystis sp. Next base: position 31,807 of record NZ_JBLZRT010000013.1, on the reverse strand, counting down.
AGCTCGATAGTCACTTCTGAGCAAGTTAATCACACCAATTCCCGCCACCGAGATGACAATCACCATCATCGCACTTGCCAGTAAAACTTCTGTTATCGTGAAACCCGCTTGTCGAACCGGTTGGTTCGACAAGCTCACCAACCGGGCGGATTTTTTTGGTAAACGGCCTAGGTGATTGATGTAGCCTAAATAAGAACGCATAGCTTTAACCCGTGCCAATTTTTCTGTTCTGTACTCCCCTAAATATTTGACATTTATTGCAGTCACGCAGATTTTATTAAACTATCGGTCAGTCAAGTCAAAAGGTGTTTTCGGAAACCACTGAAAATTTACTACTACCTACTGCCTTGACAATTCCCCTAGAAAACTCCTGAACGAGACTGTTTTAACTTAATCAACTTCACCACTAAATACACGATAGACCGAGAAAATCTTCTAGATAGTGATTTCGGTGTTGCCAGAAAGTTGATTTTTTTCACAGCGATTATGGGAGTAAGTGGTTTTACAGGAAATTTCGTACACTTGTATTAGTATAATTGTTGACCCTGAAGGAGATAAGAAGGCTCAAGGACTGGTTACAATCAAGAATGAGTAATTTTTCGATCGATGTCATCTAAATAATCATGCGTCTCTTACACACCATGCTCCGCGTCAATAACTTGCAGGAATCTCTACAATTTTACTGCGATGTGCTAGGAATGAAGTTATTACGCCAGAAAGACTATCCCAATGGTCAATTTACTCTCGCTTTCGTCGGTTATGGCGATGAGGCTAATCATGCTGTCATCGAACTGACTTATAATTGGGGAGTCGATCGCTACGAAGTCGGTAATGCTTATGGTCATATTGCCCTAGGCGTGGATGATATCTATAGCACCTGTGAGAAAATTAAAGCTCTTGGTGGCAATGTCACCAGGGAACCGGGCCCGATGAAACACGGTTCTACGGTGATTGCTTTCGTGGAAGATCCTAATGGCTACAAGATCGAGTTAATTCAACTAGGAACCCAGGGTGCTGCCGTGGCTACGGCTTAAATTTATTGTTGTCAAAAGCTTATGTCTGTTGAAATTGAACGGAAGTTTCTGGTTAAAGGGGATCACTGGCGATCGCTGGCTGCTGGCAAGTTGTATCGTCAGGGATATATTCCCACCCAAGATGGATTGACAACCGTGCGGGTTCGTGTGGTTGGAGATCGGGGTTATTTAACCATTAAAGGCAAGACTGAGGGCATTAGTCGTCAGGAATTCGAGTATGTAATTCCCCTAGAAGACGCGGCACTGATGTTAGAAAACCTCTGTAAAAAACCTTTAATTGAAAAGATTCGTCATCGCATTTCTTTGGATAATTTAACTTGGGAAGTTGATGAATTTTTGGGGGATAATCAAGGACTGATTATGGCTGAAATTGAGTTGGAACAAGAGGATCAAGTCATTACTATTCCCGATTGGATCGGCGAAGAAGTCACGGGAGATGCGCGATACTACAATAGCAATTTACAGAAATTTCCCTATAAAATGTGGTCATTGTAGTATGAATTTCCTCCCAGTTTAACTCTGGGTAGATACGGCTTTTTCTGCTTCGTTTAGCTTATTCGTTACCCGTCGGAGAACGCCATTAATAAAACGATAACCTTCATCATCAGAATAACGTTTGGCTAATTCGATCGCTTCATTAATTGCTACTTTTTGAGGTATATCGAGATAGAGCATTTCTGCCACGGCAATTTGCAGGATATCCCGATCGATTCTCGGTAAACGATGTAGTTGCCAATCCACTAAAGCACCGGTTAATTCCTGTTCGATTTCCGCACGACGACGATAGACTGTACCGATTAATTCTAGGGCATATTCCCGCACTTCGTACTGACTAGATAACTGGACAATTTCGGGAAAATCTATCACGGTTCCCAAACGATTAATGGCATTGTGGGTAAGAGAAATTGCCTCTTTTACCATGGTTTGGGCGCTTTTTATATTTGTTGCCTTAGTATCACTAGCGAGAATCCTTTCATTACCACGACTAATTTCAGCAGCGGCAGTTTCTAAGGTTTCTTGAATTTCGACGGTTAAGGTTCTAACTGCGACTAAAATTAAATCGTTTAAAGTTTGCTGTTCCAGGTTTTCAGGATTACCTTTAATCTGACTTAAACTCAAAAGGGCAAGTTCTCGAGCAATGCGGCGGGGTTGTTGACGGGGAGGCATAGAAGTTTAGAAGGAGAGGAAAGAAAATTATACAACTTTATCGATCGCTATTCGGTTGGGTTAATTTTTCTCGGCGATCAATTCTTGAATAACTTCTATTCTAGCATAAAAGCTTCAAAAATATGAATTTTTAACTTTTAATTAGACAAAAGACAATATCTATCTTGAATCTCCCCTAATTTAGTCTCAGCTTCTTGAGCATTAATAGCTAATTGGGCAAACTCTAGAAAGCGTTTTAATTCCTTGCGTAATAAATTCCTTTCTACTTCCCAGGTTTCTCGATCTAAGGTCGGTGGCATAACGATCATATCAAATAAAGTGGCCTGTTTTTTATCGGGATGGGGTCGCAATATTCGCCCGCGACGCTGAATAAATTGTCGAGGATTACCACTACTAGCCAGAATAACTGCGTTTTGAATTGATGGCAGATCTACTCCTTCATCTAAACATCTAATTGCCACTAATCCTTGCAGATAACCCTCCTCAAATTGTTGGCGAATTTTTTCTCGTTCTTCTAGAGAAGTTTCTGCGGTGTAGGTAGCAACTCGATAACCTAATTGATTGCCTAATAAATGAGTAACTGCCTCTACCTGACGACGATAATTAGCCGTATAATTTTCTACATAACCATCCCCACAATAAAATAAAGTATGATCCGTATCTAAACGCTCTTGCATCAGTTGTTGTAAAGCCTGTAATTTATTACTCGCTGAACCAATTAATCGCGATCTTTGCATTAGCAATGCTGTTAAATTTTCATTGCCATTTAAATTACTATTTTTCTGCAAAGTCCAGCCAATTTTCTGGGTTAATTTTGCGTATAATAAAGCCTCACCGTCGGTTAATTCAACCAAGACTGGATAATAAAAATAATTGACTAAAGCTCCTTTACTAATAGCATCAGCCAAGGTAAATTCTGGTTGTAGAATTTGCCCAAAATAATCAAGAATAGCGTCGGTTCCTTCCTCATCAAAATATCTTTCAGGAGTAGCAGATAAAGCCAATCTTAGACCTAAAGAACGGGGTAATAATTCTTCTAATCGGGGGGAACCTAAATTATGGGCTTCATCACCAACTATTAAAGTTTTATCGGGAAAAAATTTTATTTGTGATTGAAAACCCTCGCTAATAAAAGTTGAGTTAGTAGTTAAAATAGTGACAAATTTTTGATTACCCGCTTGCACATTATATAACTCTGTGGATAGTTGACTTTGCCATGTATGGACACTTTCGTAGGCTAAAATCGGTTTAAGATTAAATTTTTCCGCTTCTCGTTGCCATTGATTGACTAGGTGACGATAGGGGCAAATTACTAATAATACTTGCAATTCTATCGCTTGGTAAAGTTCCATGGCAATAGCTAAAGCAGTAATAGTTTTACCGCTGCCGGTGGCCATTTTTAAAGTTCCCCGTCCCCGATTACGAAACCAACTGATAATCGCTGTATTTTGGTAGTCTCTCAATTCCAAATCGGGAGGAATCCTAGGAATACCAGAGGGATTGACTCGATAGAATCCTCGCAATTCAGCAACTTGTCTGAGCTTGCGAGAACTCAAAAAATCCCTAGTTATTTTTTCCCAATCTATCCAGCAACTATTCATAGGACCTCTTGTAAAAATCAAAAATTGTTGTTAGGGTTAGGAGTCGGTCGTCAGGAGATTGTTTTTATTTATAGCGTTTCCTGTTTGCAAGAGGTTTATACTAAATCCTGTTTAAAAGGTATAGGATGGTGGGAAGTGGGAAGTGGGAGAAACAATCCATAGCTTGGCAGTTCATCACAATATTAAAAATAGTTTTTGTATAAGCTCAAAAATAGCAAAAAGCCAAAAACCTAAAAGCTAAAGGTTGCTCCCTATATAATTGGGATGGACTAAAAAGACCATCCCACAGCTGTCAAACCACTCTTAACTGTTATCCTAGAAACCTAGGCAAGGATTAGGATAATTTACATGGTCGCTACTTCTTCTTTTTGGAGAGTATTTTGCTGAAGTTTTTCTTGATCTTTGCGACGTTTTTTAGCATAGAGTTGGATTGTCACTGCCATTAATACCACTAAAGCTACAATTAACCAAGTGGTCAAATCGAGGGGTAATTGATTCTTAAATACTGCCAAAAGGACAATAACTACCAATAACAGGGTTGGTGCTTCATTTAAGGCCCGAAATTGCTGTCCCGTCCAATTACATTCTCCTTTTTCTAGCTTCTTCATGATGCGACCACAGTAGAAATGATAGAGGAGTAAAAGAGCCACAAAGGATAATTTAATATGTAACCATCCCGATTTTAAAATTTCCGGTTCTGTGGAGATTAAACCGATCGCCATGGCCACGGTGACAATCATCCCCGGTGTGGTGATGATATTGTAGAGTCGCTTCTCCATGATCTCGTATTGCGCTTTCAGAATAGCTTGTGCGGGTTCCGTTTGTGTTGCTGCCTCCGCATGATAGACAAACAAACGTACTAAATAAAATAGTCCCGCAAACCAAACAACTACCCCAATCAGGTGAAATGCTTTAAACCAATAGTAAGCCATAGTCTATATTGTGATGTGAGTCCCGAATTAATTAGTCTAAGAGTTATCCATGCTTTCCCAGACTATCCCTATACAAAAGTTTAGACGGAAAATAGGGGTTTCGGTTGGGGAGCAGGGAGAAGGGAGAGGGGTGTAGGGTGTAGGGTGTAGGGTGTGGGGTGTGGGGAGCTTTTTCAGTAAACAATAAACTAAAAACTCACATCTGATAACTGATAACTGATAACTGATAACTGATAACTGTCTCCTAACCCAATGTTGGACAAAGATAAGCAAAAATTATTTATTGACTCCACAAACTTGAGAATATTTAAATTAACATTCCGCAATATTTACAAATTCTTAAAAATTAATTGAGAAAGATTTTTATTTAACAACGATGTTATGCTGGTTACAGCGATTTTACTGAATTTCATAATGGGTTTTTCTGTGCTTTTTTGGCCAGCAATGTCTGAAACCCTTGCCACACCTAGAAGGTGATCCTAATCAAGACAGGTAAATGAGTCAATTTCACCCACAACGATGATCTTTTTTTTGTGTAGTTTTATTGCAAAAAAAAAGTTTTTTTGACAAAAAGGACAAATTATGCTGCGGTCTAGCGGATTTCTAGCTGCTAGTAATTATGGGAGAGAAGGGAGCAAGGAGAGAAAGTTCGAGCATTTGTACTAAAAATTCTCATAGGCAGTTTAAATTCAGTACAACAAACCCTAATTATCTAAGAGCAAAGGTCGCAGAAAACCGCCATAATTCTCGTCATCCGTACCGATAAAGACTTCTACTTCACCTCTAGGAGATTCTCTGGTGGTCAGCGCTTCCACTTTAGCACCGTCGATTTCTGCAATTTTTTGGGGATTAGGGGCAAGAATTAGGCTATTATCGGGTGTAACTTGACCGATACGGTAAACAGCACTTCTAAACACTCCCGCACTATCTGGATCGTCAGCGGAAGCTATGTAGATATTACCTTGCTTATCTACGGCTAAATCGGAGATGAGGCGAATATTTTTACCGCTACCAAAAGGACTCCGAAAAGTTACCGACTGAAATTCCCCGAATTTTAAGGGATTGAACGAGATATCCGTCCAGCGAATTTTTGTACTCTCTTGACTATCGGCCCGTTCTGCGTAGATAAATAGATAACGATCGCCTTGCCGACTAACAGCGATCGCCTCTACATTTTCCACCGCGATCGGCCAATTTATTTGCTCAACTATCTTGACTTGTTGCTGGTTGTATGCTGCTAAAAACAGTCTTTGAAAAGGTTTTTTCTCGCCACTTTCAGCCAACAAAAATAAGTTAGTTTCAGGGATATGAGTAATACTTTCGAGATCGTTACTCAATCCCTCTGGATTTGGCCAATCTACCCTTAAAACCTGCCATAATAGGGGTTTTTCCTGCGTAGGCAGCCGTAAAAGACTCAGCCTTGCTTGAGATGGATCACTATTTTTGCCCTTATTTTTGGCATCGTGAACCCCTAGAAAAATATCCGCCTCTACCCAAGCTAAACCACTGAGATCCGGGAGATAAGTCTCCAGTCGTCTCGATTGTTGAGCAAAAGAGACTTGCACGGCCGAAAAAAAGAAAACTAGGGCTAGAATCACCGAAAAAAAAGTTTTTAATCGGCTATTCTTGCTAAAAAAAGCTCTATTCTCTAACACCTATTCCCTAACTCCTAATATCACTGATTAACTCCTCCACCACCCGATTTAAACCGACGGAATGGGAAGCTTTGCATAAAATGCGATCGCCTGAATCGATCACTTCCTTTAAACGATTAATTAAATCTGCGTGAGTTTGAAAACATTCGCAAGCGACCCCAGTAGCCGCCTCAGCAATAAACTTAGCTTCGGGGTCGTCCACCAAGACAAACAAGCGATCTATGCCTAGTTTTTGCACCCTCTCACCCACTTGGCGATGTAATTGCTCCGAAAAAGACCCTAACTCCTTCATCGTGCCTAAAACAGCAATATGACGCTGACCGGGGGTAGCTTTCAGTAAATCCAAGGCCGCTAACATTGATTCTAGACCTGCGTTATAGGTTTCATCGAGGAGTAGGATATCGGTTGCTAATTGGTAACGTTTGGCCCGACCACTGGGTAAATTAACCTTAATTCCCTCTTGCAAAGAAGTCCAATCGATGCCTAAAATTTTCGCTACAGCCAAGGCTGCCATAAAATTTAAAGCATGATGACGACCGGATAAAGGTAAGTTAAAATCTAGTCCATTGACTCGTAAAGTGGTTAAATCCAGTAATTCTCCGACTATATCGCCGCCAGAGAAGCCATAGGTAATTGTTTCCCCCTGCCATACCCGTTTAGCTGTTTCGGTAAGTAAAGGGTGATCGTAGTTAAGAACAGCTATACTACCGGAAGCAGACTCGGCCAATAACTCGCATTTCGCCTCTGCGATCGCCGTTTCCGACCCTAAACGACCGATGTGAGCGGTTCCCACATTAGTAATCACTGCGATCGTTGGTTGGGCGATTTGAGCGAGCAGGGCAATTTCTCCCCGTCCCCGCATTCCCATCTCGATTACAGCACTATCGTGAGTTTCATCCAGTTCGAGGAGAGTTTTCGGCACTCCGATCTCATTGTTATAATTAGCCAGGGTTTTGTGTACCTTTCCCTGGGTTGCTAATACGGAGGCGATTAATTCTTTAGTGGTGGTTTTCCCCACCGATCCTGTAATAGCAATCACGGGTATAGTGAATTGATTCCGCCACCAATGGGCTAATTGCTGATAAGTTTCTAGGGTATTCTGGACTAAAAATACAGGAATATTTTTAGAAGAATTTACCGAAACTGGCTGATCGACAATCAATGTCGCCGCTCCTTTTTCGATAGCCATATCGATAAAATCATGACCATTAAAATTATCACCTTTTAAGGCTAAAAATGCTTGTCCAGGCTCAATACTACGGCTATCAGTATTAATGCCAGATACTAAACTATCGGGACTAAAACTTATGTCAGTCTTATCTTGTAAGGACAATAATTGAGCTAGTTGATTCAGGGATAAATGACAGGGCATAGACAGTAAAAATAATTAGAGTAAATTCCGAATAATCTAGAAGATAGATTGAGGGTTAACGGGGACTTAGATCAGATAAAATCGATTTTTCTTGGCCCTCTCAATCAGAGCTGGTGTCATGTAGGGGCGCAACGTGGTCAGGGAGTTTATCGAACTGCTTGCACCCATAATCTAATATTGTGAATATTTTTCAGCCAATGTCCGAGAGAGCCAACTCAATTCAGTAGAATGACCCAAAATAGGGACAGCCTAAGAAGGGAGCATCTACTATCTAATCACAATTGACTCCTTTACAGCAGTTAAGTAGGTAGGCGTTAAAAGTTGTCAGATGCCCCCCTTATTAAGGGGGGATTAAGGGGGGATCCCCCCGCCTATCTGCACCCCCCTTATCAAGGGGGGCAGGGGGGATCGAACCTAAAATCCATTTTTAATTTAATTATAACCAGCTACTTATCTGATCACCTCCGTAGGACTAGGGCCAGGGTTATTGCTCAACAGGTGGGGAGCGGGGATTAAAAAGTTAAGTAATCTCAACTTCTAGCCAATAGCACCCTGGAACTGGGGGATAATTAAGCCATCGTCATTTAGGCTGCGTTTATCCGTGAAAATTATCGTTATCGGCAGTGGTGGTCGAGAACACGCCCTGGCTTGGAAACTGCTGCAATCACCCGAAGTTGAACAAGTGTTCTGTATTCCGGGTAATGGGGGAACGGCAATTTTACCTCAATGTGAAAATATCCCCCTAGCAATGGAGGATTTTGCCGAAATTAGCCGTTTTGCCCAGGAAAATAGCGTCGATTTGGTGGTTGTCGGGCCAGAATATCCTCTCTCCCTCGGCATTACTGATCATCTTCTCGCCCAAGAAATTGCCGTTTTTGGCCCCACACAAACCGGGGCCTTAATTGAATCGAGCAAATCCTGGGCAAAAGAATTAATGATCGAAGCCGGAGTTATCACCGCCGCCTCGGAAACCTTTACCGATGCAGAATTAGCAAAAACTTATATCCGAGAGCAAGGAGCGCCCATCGTGGTGAAAGCTGACGGATTAGCCGCAGGAAAAGGGGTAATTGTCGCCGAAACCGTAGATACGGCCCTAGAAGCGATCGATGATCTTTTTACCAGTGGCTTTACTAAAGTCGTGGTGGAGGAATTCCTAGAGGGGGAAGAAGTGTCCATCCTCACCCTCACCGATGGGATCAGTTTTCGTTCCCTGCTACCCGCCCAAGATCACAAGCGCATCGGTGAAGGCGATACCGGCAAAAATACCGGCGGTATGGGAGTTTATGCCCCCGCACCCATAGCCACCGCCGCCATTATCGAAGCGGTGGACCGAGACATCCTCGCCCCCATCGTCGCCACCCTACAAAAACGCGGCATTGACTATCGGGGAGTCCTCTACGCGGGTTTAATGATTTCCCCCGCCGGAGAGCCAAAAGTTCTCGAATTTAACTGTCGTTTTGGCGATCCCGAAACCCAAGCGGTTTTACCCCTACTGGAAACTCCCCTGGCACCGCTGCTGCTGGCTTGCGCTCAACAAAAATTAACTGATTTCCCCTCTTTACAATGGCGATCCGGTAGTGCCGTTTGTGTGGTGGCCGCGTCTGCCGGTTATCCCGACCACTACGAAAAGGGCCAGTTAATCACTGGAATTAAGACCGCTGAAACCGCAGGGGCGCTCGTTTTCCACGCCGGCACGGTTTTAAAACACGGCGATATCTTCACCGATGGCGGCCGCGTCTTGGGTGTCACTGCTATGGGAGCCAATTTTAATCAGGCGATCGAACTTGCCTATCAATCGGTGAACAGGATACACTTTCAGGGCATCTATTATCGTCGTGATATCGGCCACCGGGTACGCGAAAAATAAGGGTCAGTATTGATGCTGGGGTAAGGGGGAATAGTTAGGGGTTTTGAGGATTAATTTATTAGCCAATTTCCCCTTTTTTCCCGCATCTCTCACTTAATCTCCGCCTTTTTCTAGGGTAATCTCTGACAAAGGCGAATCTGATTTGTCAAAAAACCAGTAACTATTGATAAAATCATGAAACTGAATCGCCTAACCAAATTGCCATCCCTATGCGAATTTTGCTCTATTCTTATAACTATTATCCAGAACCGATCGGCATCGCTCCCCTGATGACAGAATTGGCGGAGGGATTGGTTAAAAGAGGTCATCAAGTTAGGGTTTTAACCGCCTTTCCTTGGTATCCTAATAGTGAAATCGATCCCGAATACCGAGGAAAAATCTATCTGGAAGAAGAACGAAATGGTGTTAAAATTCAACGTTCCTACGTTTGGGCCCGCCCACAAAGAAGTCTAAAAAATCGTATTTTATTTGAGTTGAGCTTTGTTTTTTTGAGTTTCTTTCAGGCTCTCAAAGGCGAAAAACCTGATCTAATTTTCTTAACTGTCCCCGGATTACCCGTTTGCGTTCCCGCCGCTTTATTGAGTAAATTATACGGGGTGCCGATCATTCTAAATTTGCAGGATATTCTGCCCGATGCGGCAGTTCATGTGGGATTATTAACTAATCAGAAAATGATTAAGGTTTTTAGTAGTCTCGAAAAATTTGCCTACAAAACTGCCGGTAAAATCTCAGTTATTGCCGATGGTTTTACCAAAAATCTCCTCACTAAAAATGTGCCGAGTCAGAAAATTATTGAGATTCCTAATTGGGTTGATGTCAGCTTTATTAAACCTCTGCCGAAAAACAATAATTATTTCCGTCAAGAAAATCATCTTGAGGGCAAATTTGTTGTTTTATATTCTGGCAATATTGCCCTAACCCAACCCCTAGAAACCCTGATCGATGCTGCGGTTCACTTAGTTGACATTCCTGAGATTAAAGTGGTAATTGTTGGTAAAAAAGAAGCACTCGATCGCCTAGAAAAGTATCGCCAACAACAGGGGGCCAGTAATGTGCTTTTATTACCCTTTCAATCCAGGGAAAAATTACCAGAAATGTTAGCGGCAGCCGATGTGGGTATGGTGATGCAAAAACATAATGTTATTTCCTTTAATATGCCGTCCAAAATTCAGGTATTATTAGCTAGTGGTCGTGCTATTATTGCTTCTGTTCCCGCCGATGGAACCGCCGCTAGGGCGATCGAGCGTAGTGGTGGTGGTTTGGTGGTTACTCCTGAAGATCCGGAGGCATTAGCTACGGCTATTTTAAAATTATACAAAAACCCAGATTTAGCAACTATACTAGGAGAAAGGGGACGACAATACGCGGAGGAAAATTATGCCTTTGAAAAGACTTTGGATCAATACGAAAATCTTTTTTCTCAAGTAATTAGTTAATAATTAGGGAATAGGGAATAGGGATAGGGAAAATTTTCCACGACACCTATTACCCAACCCCATCACCCCATCACATCACCCCTAACTCCCAATTCCCTATTTTCATGTTCGATAATTTCTCAACAAAACTCTCCTGGCAAAGTCTCAAACAAGCGATCGCTTTTGTCTTAACAATTATTGCTTTAACTCCAGTGGTTACAGCTTTAATTTCTAGTGTGAATCAGCCCCAAATCCAATCGAATATTCAACTATATCAAACCAATCTCAATCTAGAAGCCACGACTCTCAGCACCGATGCTGATCCTAATAGTGAGGAATTTGCTAATCTTAAATTAATTCAAACTTCCCTGATCGGTGAAGATACTTATAACACTGCCGAGGAACAGTATTTATCAGCCCAGAAAAGTGCCAAAAAAACAATCACCGAACTAGAAAAATCAGCAGTTAATCCCGAACAAAAAAAATCCCTTGAGCGCGACATAAATTCCTTAAAAGATTTAGAACTGAAATTAAGTCTCATTCAAGCTAGTCAAGGTGACTTGGATTCGGCACGGAAAATCTGGCAAGAGATCAAGGAAAAATCAGCATTTGAGAATTATAAACCTGCTGTTTTAAAAAATGCGCTGCTGTTAGAGGGATTGTACAGTGAACCCCCCCAAATTGCTGCCGATGCTGAAGCGAGAATCGAGCGCAATTTTCAAGGATGGTTTCGTTATACCATTCTGGAAAAATTATATAGTCTCGAAAATCGTCAAGAGGATTTACTCGCTTTAGAGGAAGAACAGAGTGAAGTGGCGGCTAATGCCTTAATTAAACTAATTTTGCTGGCTTTCTTGCCTCTTATCGGCGGTTTAATCGGTTTCGTGCTGTTGATCTTTTTATTAGTGCAGTGGCTGCTCCGTAAACAGCGATCGCTGCTCTTTTTAGATGATAGTCTCGCTTGGCAAACTAAGTGGGGAGGAGAAACCCTCTGGTGGGGAATAATTATTGGTTTCTTTTTCGTCGGACAAATTGTTTTACCGGTAATTTTCGGGATTTTATCGAGTTCCTTGAGTCTCAATCCCGAAAAATTTAACCTAGAAGCTAAAGCAATATACGTTGTAGTTAGTTATTTAGCCTTAACATTGAGCAGTTTATCGGTTTTATACCTAGCGATCAAGCCTTTTCGCCCTTTACCTCCCGATTGGTTTCGTTTTAAACTCTTTAGTCCTTGGCTTCTCTGGGGGTTAGCCGGCTATTTTGTCGCTTTACCCATGGTTATTATCGTTTCTTTGCTAAATCAACTAATTTGGCAAGGACAAGGGGGCAGTAACCCGCTGCTGACTTTAGCCCTAGAATCCCAGAATACCTTCGCTTTAATCTGTTTTGGCTTTACTGCTTCCCTTGCCGCTCCTTTTTTCGAGGAAATTGTCTTTCGCGGCTTTTTACTAGCTTCTTTGACTCGTTATCTGCCTGTCTGGGGTGCAATTGCGCTTAGTAGTTTGATTTTCGCCCTTGCTCACCAAAATTTGTCAGAAGTGCTGCCTTTAACCGTCCTAGGTTGTGTTCTTGGCTTTGTTTACACCCGCTCGAAAAATTTATTATCCTCGATGTTGGTTCATAGTCTCTGGAATGGTGGCACCCTGTTAAGTTTATTTTTATTGGGCAGCGGTGCGGGTTAGGTGAGGTAAAAAGTCTCTTAGTCTAGAGATAACTAATCTTCCCCTTTCAACCCTTGCACTTAATTAGATAACCACATCGTTGCTCACCTTGATTGATCCAGTGAGTCCGTTCGATCGTACAATCGGGAAGCAGCAGCGCAAACATTTCTAATTCATGGCCACAGATACTGGGATAGGAACCAGCCACCTCAGCAATAGCGCAATGATGCTCGGCCAGGATATAACTATTTTCTGCTTCCAGTGCCACTAATTCTGCCATATAACCCTCCTCTTGGCGAATTTCCAGCAATTTTCTCATTCTTTCCCCTAAAGACCCCTTCCCGAGGCGCAATTGATATTCTGCCGCTTTGCGTTGCCACTGTTTTTTGAGAATTTCCCCCACCTGTTGCTCTCCCACCGTCTCCACGAGAGTATTGAGGAAAGAAACGGCGAAATTATCGTAATTATGGGGAAAACGGCCACGGCCTTGACGACTGAGACGATAAATGTGCTGAGGCCGTCCTATCTTATTTTGTACCGCAAAATATTCGATCAGTCCTTCCCCCTCCAAATCCTTAAGATGGCGGCGCGTCGCTTGCGGACTAATACTTAACTCTTCAGCCAAGTCTTGGGCGGTAGATTGACCGTTTTTGAGCAAATATTGCAGAATATCGTCTTTCGTCGAGGCGGGTTGAGTCGTGGTCATGATACCAAAAACAGAGGCTTTAGCGTACAATTGCTGAGGGTCAAGGAGCGGCCAATTACCCCTACAGAGTAACCTGAATAACAGAGGTTTACCAGCATCCTCTCAAATTTTCCGTGACTTTGACAACAGCTTTGTTGTTAATCTATTATATAATCAATTTAAACAACTTTATTGTTGTTTAACTGCCTCCCCTGCCTACCGCGTAGAGAGAACACTAACCCCCATGAGTGCAACCACCGTTAAAAACCTCGTTAACCAACCCTACAAGTACGGTTTCATCACCGATATCGAATCGGAAACCATCCCTCGCGGTTTGAATGAGGAGATTATTCGCCTAATTTCGGCAAAAAAGAAGGAACCGGAATTCATGCTCGATTTTCGTCTCCGGGCCTACCATCAATGGCAAAAGATGACCGAACCCAGTTGGCCGCACGTTTCCTATCCTGCCATTGATTATCAAAATATTATCTACTACTCTGCACCCAAACAGAAAAAAGAAAAACTCAACAGTCTTGAAGAAGTTGACCCCACTTTAATCGAAACCTTTGAAAAATTAGGCATTCCCCTTTCGGAACAAAAACGCCTCTCTAACGTGGCCGTCGATGCTATCTTTGACAGCGTTTCTATCGCCACAACTTTTAAAGAAAAACTAGCAGAACAGGGGGTTATTTTCTGTTCTATTTCGGAAGCTTTACAGGAACATCCCGACTTAGTGCAGAAATATCTCGGTACTGTGGTTCCCGTGGGTGATAATTATTTTGCCGCTCTTAATTCTGCTGTTTTTAGCGATGGTTCCTTTGTTTTTATACCCAAAGGTGTCGTCTGTCCGATGGAATTGTCCACCTATTTTCGGATTAATAACGGTGAGACGGGACAATTTGAAAGAACTTTAATTGTCGCTGAAGAAGGGGCATCGGTAAGTTATTTAGAAGGTTGCACCGCTCCGATGTACGATAGTAATCAACTTCATGCCGCCGTCGTGGAATTAGTCGCCCTCGATAATGCGGATATTAAATATTCGACGGTGCAAAATTGGTACGCTGGCGATGCCAATGGTAAGGGAGGTATTTATAATTTCGTCACTAAACGGGGTCTGTGTAAAGGAGTTAATTCTAAAATTTCTTGGACGCAGGTGGAAACTGGTTCAGCAATTACTTGGAAGTATCCCAGTTGTGTCTTAGTCGGCGATAATTCCGTCGGGGAATTCTACTCAATTGCCCTAACTAATAACAAACAACAGGCCGATACAGGTACGAAAATGATTCACATTGGCCGCAACACCAAGAGTACGATTATTTCTAAGGGAATTTCTGCGGGTAACTCCCAAAATAGTTATCGCGGTTTAGTGAAAATGGGACCGAAAGCCAAGGGAGCAAGAAATTACTCCCAGTGTGATTCTATGCTGATTGGAGATAATGCCGAAGCTAACACTTTTCCCTATATTCAGGTGGATAACAACAGTGCTAAAGTAGAACACGAAGCTTCTACTTCTAAAATCGGTGAAGACCAATTATTCTACTTCGCACAACGGGGCATTTCCGAGGAAGATGCTGTCTCTATGTTAGTCAGTGGTTTCTGTAAAGATGTCCTCAGTAAATTACCGATGGAATTCGCCGCCGAAGCTGATAAACTCCTCAGTCTCAAGCTAGAAGGAACCGTCGGATAATCAGTAAAGTAGGGTGGGTTAGGCGATAGCTGTAACCCACCAAAAGCTAAGACAATTTATCCATCAATTGATGATTCGCCGTCAACCCCCAAAACTAATATTTTTGTTCTAGAAAAACATCCCATGAGTGAAGTAATTTTATCGGTAAAAAATCTGACCGCTAGTATTGATGGAAATCAGATTCTTAAAGGAGTTAACCTCGAAATTAAAGCGGGTGAAACCCACGCAATTATGGGGCGCAATGGCTCAGGAAAAAGCACCTTTTCCAAAGTAATCGCTGGACATCCTGATTATGAAGTAACTGGGGGAGAAATAATTTATAAAGGTGAAAATCTTTTAGACAAAGAACCCGATGAACGAGCGCTCATGGGGATATTTCTCGCTTTCCAATATCCCCTAGAAATCCCCGGCGTTAGTAACCTCGATTTTCTTCGCGTTGCCTATAATGCCAGACAAAAACATCTAGGATCGGAAGAATTAGATAGTTTTGACTTTGAGGAATTAGTCGAGAAAAAACTAGAAGTTGTCCAGATGAATCCTAGCTTTCTTAGTAGAAGTTTAAACGAAGGTTTCTCCGGTGGTGAGAAAAAACGTAATGAAATCCTCCAAATGGCTTTATTAGAACCCACTTTAGGAATTCTCGATGAAATTGACTCCGGTTTAGACATCGATGCTTTGCGAATTGTTGCCCAGGGAGTCAATCAATTAGCTACTCCCGATAACGCTTTTTTACTTATCACTCACTACCAGCGTCTGCTCAACTACATTGAACCCGATGTTATTCATGTTATGTACGATGGGCGCATTGTCACCAGTGGCGGTAAAGAATTAGCCCTCGAATTAGAAAGAACCGGCTACGATTTCCTCGACGAACAATTATTAGCCGTTAAATAATCTAGCTATCAGTTATCAGTTATCAGGAGATTGCTTTTATTTATTCTCCCCACACCCCACACCCTACACCCCACACCCCACACCCCACACCCGTTCGGCTGAGCTCACGGCCGAAGCCCACACCCCACACCCTACACCCCACACCCCACACCCCACACCCCACACCCGTTCGGCTGAGCTCACGGCCGAAGCCCACACCCCACACCCCACACCCCAACCCCCACCCCCACCTACCAATGACAGCCATAATCACGAAACCTGAACAATCAGGAGAATTATTGTTAAAATTGTCGCGAGAAACGGTTCCCACTGTCGATAACAGTAAAATTCTCGAATTAAGAGAATCGGGAGCCAGTAAAGCTCAAGAATTAGCCATCCCTGGCAGAAAAGACGAAGAATGGCAATTCACCGATTTAAGTCAACTCTGGGCGATCGATTTTCGCGCTCCCCAAACCGTTACAATCGATAAAAATGCTCTGGCTGTTTTTTTACTGCCCGAAGCCAAAAACAGCCGTATAGTCTTCGTTAACGGCATTTATCAGCCTGAATTGTCCGATATCTCCGCTTTACCCCCCGGTGTCAGCGTCAGCAATCTCGCCAATGCACAAAAAGATGTTCTTGTCAACTATCTAGGGAAAGAAAAAACCCCCGAATTTTTTACCGCACTCAACCAAGCTGGACTAAGCGATGGGGCAGTAATTCACGTCACCGCTAACACCGTTGTCACAACCCCGATACATCTCCTATTTATCACCGTTGTGGAGGAAATTCCCCGCTTTTATCAGCCCCATAGCCTCATCGTGGCGGAAACGGGAGCCAGTGTCAATATTATCGAGAATTACGGAGCTTTAGCCGAACATTGCTCCGATTTACCCGTAAATTACTCTTATTTTACCAACGCTGTCACGGAAATTTACCTCGAAGCCAACGCCGAGGTCATCCATACCAGAGTACAACGGGAATCGGGAGATGGTTTTCACATCGGACGCACGATAATTGAACAAGGGCGCGATAGCCGTTACACTCTCAACGAGATAAATCTAGGAGCTAAACTCTGCCGTCATAACCTCGATATCCTGCAAAAAGGAGAACAAACCGAGACAAATCTGCACGGATTAGCCATGATTGCCGGACAACAAACCGCCGATACCCACAGCGCCATCTATCTCAACCATCCCCACGGCATCGCCAACCAACTGCATAAATGTATCGTTGATGGTAGCGCTCACGCCATCTTTAATGGTAAAGTGTTTGTTCCCAAACCCGCCCAATTAACCAACGCCTCCCAGTTAAATCGGAATTTGTTAATTTCTAACAAGGCACGAGTCAACACCAAACCCGAATTACAAATTACCGCCGATAACGTCAAATGTTCCCACGGGGCAACCATTAGCCAACTGGAAGCCGATGATTTATTCTATCTGCAAAGCCGGGGCTTAAGTGCCGACACCGCCCGCAGTTTGTTAATTGATGCTTTCTCGGCCGAGATTTTAGCTAAAATTCCTCTAGAATCCCTCCGCCAAAGATTGGGGCAATGCGTCGCCTGTCGCAGTGTGGAATAACTCTACCGGGGTGGGTCTCAACCTGCCCAAAGTACCCCTCTGACTCCTGACTAAAATGACAATTATCCAAGAAAAAACCCTCGCCCAAAAAGTCCGCGCCGATTTCCCTATCCTCCATCAAACCGTACACGATAAACCCCTTATCTATCTCGATAGTGCCGCCACTTCCCAAAAACCCATTCAAGTATTAGAAACCCTGCGAAACTATTACGAAAAAGATAACGCTAATGTGCATCGGGGGGCGCATACTTTAAGTGTCCGGGCAACGGAAGCCTACGAAGGAGCCAGAGATAAGGTGGCTAGGTTTATTAATGCCGCTTCTCGTCAGGAAATTGTCTATACTCGCAACGCCACGGAAGCGATTAATTTAGTCGCCTACAGTTGGGCGTTAAATACCCTGAAAGCAGGGGATGAAATTATTCTCTCGGTTATGGAACACCACAGTAATTTAATCCCCTGGCAAATTGTCTGCCAAAAGACGGGGGCAGTGATTAAATATGTGCCATTAACCAGCGAAGAAAGCTTTGATTTAGAACAATATAAATCTTTGTTATCTGACAAAACTAAATTAGTTGCTGTCCTTCATGTTTCTAATACATTAGGCTGTATTAATCCCGTTGCCGAAATAGTCAGCCTTGCCCATCAAGTCGGGGCGAAAGTATTAATTGATGCCTGTCAAAGTGTCCCCCATTTAGCCATTGATGTGCAGGCCATAGATTGTGATTGGTTGGTGGCTAGTGGTCATAAAATGTGCGCCCCCACCGGTATTGGATTTTTGTACGGCAAAGAGGCTATTTTAGAGGCAATGCCGCCCTTTTTTGGTGGTGGCGAAATGATTGCAGAAGTCTATTTAGACCATTTTACCTGTGCGGAACTGCCCCACAAATTTGAAGCTGGAACCCCCGCTATTGGCGAAGCGATTGCTCTCGGTGCTGCGGTAGAATATTTAAGGGGTTTAGGGATGGATAATATTCATGCCTACGAAGAAGAATTAACCGCCCATTTGTTCAAAAAATTAGGAGAAATTGAGGGTTTAAGAATTTACGGGCCGCCACCTAGTTTAACGGGCCAAGGTCGGGCTAGTTTAGCCGCCTTTAATGTGGAAGGGATTCATGCTAGTGATTTAGCTACTTTATTAGACCACGAAGGAATCGCTATTCGTTCTGGTCATCACTGTACCCAACCTCTACACCGCCTTTTTGATGCTTCCGGCAGCGCGCGGGCAAGTCTATATTTTTATAATACCCGCGAAGAAATTGATAGCTTTATTGTCGCTTTACAGGAAACTATTGATTTCTTTGCCAATTGTTTTTCTTAGGGGGATTTCTGGCCCCTTTCCTGTTCTTAAAGAGTGAAGGAAGTTACCTATTATTATCAAGGAATTTGTCCCGAAACGGGCGAGTTATTGCGCTTGCCCCGCACTCTTTTGGCTGAAAAAATCGCCCAAGATTTGATGACAACTATCACCAATCCTCAAGGCAAAATGTATGGAATTTTGTTAGGAGAAAATGCTGCTGGCGAAATAGAAATTTTAAAAGCTTTTTCTGGACAGGGAGAAGCTGCTGGCTGGGTTCCGTCCCTAGTGGGGAGAGAAAAAATTATTCGGGAAGAAAAGCGAGTTTTGCAACTTTTAGAAACAATTAAACAGGAAATTATCACCCTACAATCAATTCCCGAACATAATTTATATCGACTCAATCAAGCAAATTTTGAGCGTAAAATACAAGCTTTACAGCAACAACATCAAACCCATAAACAGGAACGAGATAGATTAAGAAATTCAGGGAATTTAAAGCCAGAAGAATTAGAAAAGTTAAATAATCTCAGTCGTCAGGAAAAAAGAGCAAGAAAGCAATTAAAACAGGAACAAAAACAAGTTTTAGAACCATTAATTGAGAAAATAAACTTAGCCAATCAGAGAATTATTGAACTTAAGCAACAGCGTAGGAACCTCTCCAAACAGTTACAGGAATTGCTGTATCAATCCTACTGTTTAAATAACTTTTCTGGACAATCTCTCTCCTTAGCTAAATTGATGGGCAGTAATTTGTTACCGACGGGAACAGGGGAATGTTGCGCCCCAAAATTATTAAATTATGCCGCCATGAAAGGATTAAAACCCATCGCCATGGCCGAATTTTGGTGGGGAGAATCGAATCGAGATAGAAAACAGGGAGAATTTTATGGCGCTTGTCAAGAAAGATGTCAACCTCTCATGGGTTTTTTACTTTCTGGTTTACGTTCATCCCTAGAAATTATCTACGAAGACGAGGGAATAATTGCTATTAATAAACCCGCGGGATTATTATCGGTAGCAGGACGTTATCAAGATAGTCAAGATGCTGTGGTCAATCGTTTTCGTCGTCAGGGAAAAAATGTCATTCCAGTTCATCGTTTAGACCGAGAAACTTCTGGTATATTATTACTAGCTAAAAGTTTAGATATTTATCGTTGTTTATCCCAACAATTTCAACGGCGAGAAGTGGAGAAAATCTACGAAGCTATATTATCAGAAATTATTGAGCGAGAATCAGGTATAATTGACCTACCTCTCTGGGGAAATCCGCAAAATCGACCCTATCAAACTGTGGACTGGCAAAGGGGAAAAGCTAGTCAAACCTATTTTAAAGTTATCGGTAAAGAAGGCAATTATTCTCGCCTTGAATTTATTCCCTACACGGGAAGAACTCATCAAATTCGCGTTCATAGTCAACAGGGATTAGGGATAGGAATTTTAGGCGATTTTTTGTATAATGGTAAGCAGTCTGACCGTTTATACCTACACGCTAAACAATTATCTTTTCGTCATCCTCAGACCGAAACTAAAATTGATCTAATCATTCCCACTCCCTTTTGAGAGCTATAATTGCTAACAGCAACAAATTAGCTATCTAAATGGAGCAAGAGGACTCCCGTTAAATTTCTCCTTAATTAAAGGCCGCCTTGATCGCTTTTTACCCTAGATTGTGCTATAATGAGAAGTTGGCATTTTTTAGGCAGAGAGCAATTAAAGGAGGTGAATTAGGTTAATGACCCAAGTGGTAGTTGGTCAGAACGAGGCGATCGAATCAGCCCTACGTCGTTTTAAGCGACAGGTAGCGAAAGCGGGAATTTATGCGGATATCAAAAAGCATCAATTTTTTGAAACCCCTCAAGAAAAGAGAAAGCGTAAAGCAGTAGCCCGAAGACGACAAAGAACCCGTCGTCGTTAAATTCCACCAGTCAGAAGCTGAATAAAGGCTTCTGGCTGTCTTTTATTTTGATCGGGTTTTGGGGGTTGGGAAACAGATTAGGGAGCAGGGGAGTAGAGATAAAACAGCTGATGGCTGTCTCTTGCCAGAGTGCCTATCTCTACTGGGAAATTAATTCTGCACGACTGCTTAAAACTCAACCCTTTGACCATAACTTAGGAGATTTTGTAGGGTTGCGAGGCGATTTTCCCAGACTTGTATTTGATAGGCAGATAAATCTTTTTGTCTGGACATCACAGATTTAAATTGATAGCTAAATCGCTTTAAAGCATTTTGAGTTAAAGTCAAATTGCGAGGGCTGGGATTAGTAGCTAATTGTTCTAATAGATTAGCCATTTCGTCCACTTCTTGCCCCCAGGCTTTTAATGTTCCTTCCTCCATTGCCCATAAATTATTCACTATTAAAAAACTCCACTCTTGACGCAGAGAATTAAACCGCGCCGCTGCCGTTTTAAAGGGTTGACGGTGGGGTAAAGGTTCAGCTTTTTTCGTAATTATCGATCCCTGAATGCGATTAAGAATTGTTTGCAGGTTGGGATTGAGATTTTCTGTGGCAAAAAGAGCAAATCCCGAAGTGGGAAGATTGCGAATAAATTGTAGTTGATCGATCATGACTTGATCGGGGACTTTTAACAGACGGATACCGGGTATAATCAGAGCATTTCCTGCAATTTGTCGATCAAACAAAGACTTGGTTTTCTCTTCTAAAGTCCCTGTATCGAGAGCATAAGTCATTAAAAAGATCAGGTCTATCCATTGATTTCTTCCCCATTCTTCCCAGTTTTGTTGAATACGATATAATCGTTCTTTTTGTTCTAGTGGAAACACCGCCGCCGACATTTTTAAGTTAGGGCGAATCTGTTTTAAGCGAGTAGAAACCTGCGAGACAAAAGTATCAACCTGACGGATTTTAAAGCTAGTCCATTGTTCCCATAAAGCACCCCGAGGATTTAAAGTAATCGGATCAACTCCCGTCATTTGTTTAAATAACCAACGGCCGGATTTACCATAACCATAGGTTTGATTAGAATTTTGATTCTGGAAGGGATAGCGAATATAATCTAACTGCAAGCCATCCACGTCGTAATTCTTGACAATTTCCTCGTAAAGAGATAAAAGATAGTTCTGTACGTCGGGATTAGCAGGATCAAAAAAGGCCTTTTTCGTGCCTTGACTATAATCAAAATAACCACCACTTTTATTTGTTGCCCCCCAATCGGGATTACGCGATAAAACCGGTCCGAGATAATCTAATGGTTGCTCTAATACTTTATTATGAGCTTGATTAGCCGCCGCAAAAACCCACACCCATGCGTGGATTTCCATATTGCGTTCATGGGCTAATTTAACGGCAACTTTTAGGGGATCCCAACCTCTGGTTAAAGGGTTTTGTTCGGGGGCAACTTGACTGGGATAAATAGTATAACTAGCATTAACTGTCTCGAAAAAGACCACATTAATACCCGCTGCCGCCATGCGATCGAATACTTTAGCTAAATCGTCCTCATTTTTAGCTTCTACGATCGTGCCTCGATCTAACCACATTGCCCGTATTTCTGGCTGGGCAAATTGTCGATTAGTGGGATAATTATCCCAAAGATTTCGCCGCGCTTGTAACCAAAATTCCCGCGCTTGGGTATAGTCCCCCTGAGCGATTAAATTCTGAAAATTATTTAAGGTTCCTTGGGCATTTTCTAGGGCTAAACGGAATCGTCTGGCTGTATCTGTGGTGGGGGAGTTTTTCGCCCGCTCATGAAATGCTTGTGCTAGGGATTTATCAGTAGTTAAGGTGTTATTATTGCTGGCCTCTAAAGCTAAGAGAGTCGCCCCATAACGCCCGATTAATCCCTGCAATTCCGCCGTCATCTGGCTAATTTGTTGAGGAGTTAGGCTCGCTCTGGGGGGAATTGCCTCGGTATTCGGGCTTAATCTCGTTGTTTCACTGGGGGGATTTTCTAAAATCTGGGGTAGAGGGCGACGGGGTGAGATCGCTGTTGGTGTATTGTTAATATTATTAACTATTGTTGAGTTTCCTTGACAATAGGGGGCAATTGTGTTAACAGAAGAACTGCGATTAATGCCGTAGCGTTGCAGGGCGGTTTCTAGCCAAGCACTATCGAGGGCGAGATTAGCGACGGCATCGCTGCCCCAGCGCCAACCGAGAAAAATCGAGTTATTATTGAGGACAACGGCGGGGGGATTGTTGCGCGCCCCCCAGACGGCAACGGTTTGGCTATTAACTCCAGTGGGGATAACCACACCACCGAGGAGACTGCTGGCTAAAGGTTTTTGGTTTTTCAGTTCACCTAAATTAGTCGGCCGCAGGGTGTAAGCTTGGGAGTGAGGATAAGCCCAGTAAGCCCCAAATAGCGATCGCAGTTGCTCGCGCACCGCAGGTTCCGAAAGATTTCCCGCCGGACCGGTGACGATAATTTTACCACCGCGATTCAGCCAACGACTCAAGACACTAGCTTGTAAACCGGAAATAGTCTCGACGTTGGGGATGATGAGAACCTTAATTTTATTCAAATCCGCGTCGCTTTGCCACTGATTACTCTGGAGAATGCAGTAATTAACCCCGACATTTTGCAAACGATCAGTGATAGCTGTCCATTGATTGGCATTTTCTTGACTTTTTAACACTGCCACCGGTGTCGCTAAAACTGGGATCGGTAGTAAGACAGCAACACAGGACAAGAGGCAGGTAATCAGGGGCTTGTTAAAAAGATGATCAAGACGGAAGAACGATCCCAGCACGTTTTTTTCTCTTAATTTTTTTGGTTAACTCCTCCTGATCTTACCCAACTTAGCCAAAAAATAGTATCTTGGGGAACAAAAATTGCGTCTTAGTCGTCGGCAACGCGGGTGTTGGGGTTTTAGGGTGTTGGGGTTTTAGTTGAAATTCCCCATTCCCCCATTCCCCCATCTCCCCATTCCCCCATTCATAATTCATAATTCATAATTCATAATTCCCATCTCCCCATCCCCCCATTCATAATTCATAATTCATAATTCATAATTCATAATTCCCCATCCCCCTACAACTGTAAAGACAATTGCCGAAAGTGATCGCCGCGATGTTCAAAACTTTGGTATTGGTCAAAACTAGCGCAAGCGGGCGATAATAACACCACTTTAGCCTCTTTTTCTAGTCCTAGTTCGGCTGCGCGTTGAACTGCCCTGTCCATCGTCTCTACACATTCATAATCTTGATAACCTGCTGACTGTAAACGACGGGCAAAATCGGCGGCAGCGTCACCAATAAGCAGCACGGTGGCGACTTTTGCCTTAATTTCAGCGATCCAAACCCGATCATCCCCTGCTTTTGCTTCCCCCCCCGCGATTAAAATCGCCGGACTAGGGACAGATTTTAAGCCCACTGCGGCGGCATCGTAGTTAGTTGCTTTACTATCATTAATAAAGTCTAGTCCTTTGTAAGTACAAATGTACTCTAGACGATGGGCAACTCCGGGGAAAGTAGCGATCGCTTCGGTAATGGCTTTTTTCTCGATTCCCGCCAATCTAGCGGCGGCCACAGCCATAAGCAAATTCTGCTGATTGTGACTACCCACCATTTTCAGCAGATTAACCGGGGCAATTAACTCCCCAAAAGCCACGATCCAGTTATCTTGCAGATAAACACCACGACTAGGATCGCCCAAAAGTGCCTCTTTGCCCTTCACAGAAGTCCAATAAGCTTGTTGCCATTGACTAACACCGATTTGACGCAGATAGGGATCATCACCGTTGAGGATTTGGCGATCGCTTCTTTGCAGTAAAGAGGCTTTAATCTGATAATAATTTTCCAGAGTTTGATGACGACTGAGGTGATCGGGGGTAAAAGTTGTCCAGATGCCGATTTTCGGCGATAAATCCCGACTGGACTCGATCTGATAACTACTAATCTCCGCAATAATCCAATCGTATTTATCGGCTTTTAAAGCCAATTCACAGGCAGCATAGCCGATATTACCGCAGGAAGGGGCATTTAACCCCGCTTTTTGAAAAATAGCGGCACAGAGGGCGGTGGTGGTGGTTTTGCCGTTAGTTCCCGTAATCCCCAACCAGGGGGAAGATTGCAGATAACGCCAAGCTAATTCTAATTCTCCGATCGTATCGATGCCTTTTTCTCTGGCAGTAATTAAAATCGGGGCATCCCAAGGCACGCCGGGGCTAACCACGATAAGATTAGGCAAGTCTGAAGCCTCTAGACTGAGATTTTGACCAAGATTGACCATAATTCCTTCTCTTTCCAGATTGGTTTTGGTTGCTTGTAAACTGGGAGAATCAGAGCGATCGCTTAATGTCACCTGCCAACCATCCCGTTTTAAGCATCTTGCCGCTGCTATTCCCGATCTTCCCAATCCAATAATCGCCGCTTTCGCCATCTTGTTGCCACTCTACTCAAGAGTCAATTTTTAGCAATCTCTATCCTACTGTGGATTAGGTCGAGTAATAACTAGGGTTTGCGGCAAAAAGTTTTTCGGTGGGGGCAGGGTGTGGGGTGTAGGGTGTGGGGTGTAGGGTGTAGGGTGTAGGGTTTTAGCGATTTTGAGCGGGTCAATTACCTAATTTTCAGGGAAAAAGTACCTGAATTTTCCACCCGATCACTCCCAGATCTGGGACTTTTTGGTTTCCAAAAAGTCTAAAAGTTTTACCCAACAAGGTTTTTAGATTTATTGAACAAACCCTAGCTATCTTCCAAGAAAACAAAATTCTCTCGCTTACGTCTAGATCGATAAAATAAATGCAAGTACGATCTCAATAACAACACACCCTATTTATGAATCTAAAATCATCCTTAAAATTTACCCTACTGTTTTCACTTCTGGGGGGTTGTCTCCTGACTACACCGAGTCAAGCAACTCTCTTTGAACAAAGAGAAGTTAATCAAGAGGATTTTATCGCTATTGCCCGACCCTACGGTAACGGTAAATACGATTTACTGATTTTGCAACAAATCCCCGGAAAACGCCAATGTTGGGCGGTAAATGGCAGAGAACCGACCATTGTTCAGCCTCTCCTCCTCGATTTCGATTTTACCGGCAGTTGTGAACGGGCCACCGACAGTAACGGTTATTCCCTTCGCATTCAGGGCAAAGATTACGGTTTAGAATACCTGCTGCGTATCGTACAACGCAACGGGGAATTAGTCCTCGTGGGAACCCCCCGCAATCCCAGGCAATCGGAGGTAATTGTTGGACGGACAAAAGGTTTAGGGACCGGTTTAATCCAAATTTATCTCATCGATGGCTGGCGCTTTACTAAACGCAGTCTAGCCGGTCAAAATCTCGGTCATATCTATCTAACTGCCGATAGTCCCAGTTTCAATCCTCCTCCAGAATTACTCGCGGGTACCCAATCGTCTATCCCCCCCACACCCCTCCCCAGAGAATCCGTCAAAGCAGAAACACCGGTTAATCCTGCTGCTAATCCCGAAGTGCGAGAATATACCTTTACGGCTGCAGAAACAGCAGTACAGAGCAATCCTCAGCCAGTGGTCAGTAATCCAGTACCAGAGCCAAATTTTACGCCACAGACCCCAGTTACCCCTAATTTACCTCCCCTAACTCCTCCCCTTCGACTTGGCTCAGGGCAAGCCAATGCTCAGAATAGTAATACAATTGTACCGCCGCCGCCGCCGCGCAACCTAGGCAATCAGAGAAGTTTATCGGATGTGATTACTTTTAATCGACCGGCTGCTAATCCCAGTAGTGGCAATACTAGCAATAGTGGCCGCAAAGGCTTTAAAGTAGTAATCGAAGCTAAAAACGAGAGCGATCGCACCAAAGTTCGTTCTCTCTATCCCGACGCTTTCCCCACTTCCCACCAAGGTCGTCGCGTCTGGCAAATAGGCGCGTTTAGCAGTCGTGATAAGGCTGAAAACGCTTTACAAAGTCTTGCTCCCTTGCGCGGATCGATCGTACCATTTTAGGGAACGCTGGAACTGCGGAACGGTTAACAGATAGTGGATAGGGGAAATGGGAAAATGGGGGAATTTCAACTAAAACCCCAAAACCCTAAAACCCTAACTCTCAACTCCGGCCTCCTGACTCCTGACTCCTGACTCCTGACTTCTAGAGTAACTGATAACTGATAACTGATAACTGAAAACATGGAAATATCGGAACTAAAAAAAGGTATCGAGATAGTAGGATCGCGCCTGGGTAAAACCCAGGACTATCTTTGACTTACCCACTTTAAGGGCCAAAATTAAAGACTTAGAACAGGTGGCAGCCGTCCCCACTTTTTGGGATAATCCCGATACTGCTCAAAAAACCCTGCAAGAACTAAACGAGTGTAAATCTTCTTTAGAAACCTATCAAAGTTGGTGTGAACAATTAGAAGATACTAAGGCAATTATCGAGTTATTAGAATTAGAATCCGATCGAGCTTTACTAGAAGAAGCGACGGACAATTTAACCCATTTACAGCATGACCTCGATCGCTGGGAATTGCAACAGCTTTTAAATGGTCCCTACGACGCAAAAGGAGCAGTTTTAACGATTAATGCGGGGGCCGGGGGAACCGATGCCCAAGACTGGACAGAAATGCTCCTGAGAATGTATTCTCGCTGGGCCGAGAAACAGGGATATAAAGTCACTTTAGCGGAAATATCAGAAGGAGATGAAGCGGGAATTAAATCGGTGACAATTGAGATTGCTGGAACCTACGCTTACGGTTATCTGAAAGGAGAAAAAGGCACCCATCGGTTAGTCAGAATTTCCCCTTTTAATGCCAATGGTAAACGTCAAACCAGTTTCGCCGGGGTGGAAGTGATGCCAATTTTAGGCGATGATGCGGTGAGGGTAGAAATTCCCGATAAAGATTTAGAAATTACCACCACTAGATCGGGGGGAAAAGGTGGACAAAATGTTAATAAAGTGGAAACTGCCGTGCGTGTGGTTCATCTTCCCACAGGCATCGCTGTGCGTTGTACCCAAGAGCGATCGCAATTACAAAATAAAGAAAAAGCCCTAGCTTTATTAAAGGCGAAATTGTTAATTATTGCTCGGGAACAACAGGCTCAAGCGATCGCCGAAATTCGCGGCGATATGGTGGAGGCCGCTTGGGGCAATCAAATCCGTAACTATGTTTTTCATCCCTATCAATTAGTTAAGGATCTGCGTAGTAATGTGGAAACCACCGATGTTACCGGGGTAATGAATGGGGATTTAGATAGCTTTATTGAAGCCTATTTACGTTTGGGCGGGAACAGTGCAGGTTATACTGATTCCTAAGATGAGAGCAGCTCTATTTTCTTGCAAATTCTGTTCTTATTGCTTGTTAAGCTATTTGTCCTCTACTAAGAAGAAAAATCAATGGTTATTATCGAGATTACCAATGTGGAAGAAATATTGAGCGCAAAAATTGGCTCTTTCGCCGCTAAAATCGTCCAAGCTCTAGCAGATGATGAAGGGAAAGTGGAAGAGGTTCTCATCAAAGAATTACAGGCTAATTTTCAGGAAAGGGGAATTAAAGCTAATCTGTTTAGCGTCACTGGGTTAGATATGCTCGGCAATGGCAGGCTAGAAGTTAACGTTAATGTTCGTTCTGCTAATATGATGTCCTAAGAGAAGATAAAATCGCCAATGGTTGGGTTTAACTATGTTTAACCCAACCTTATTTTGGTAGTTACCGTCAAAGGCAATGGCAACGAAGCTTGAGGTTATAATAAACCAACAAAATGTAACGGTCCTTGACCGGTAATTAATTCGATAATAATTGCCAGAAAACCGATCATCGCTAATCGACCATTCCACACCTCGGCTGCCGTTGTCATCCCCCATTCCCAACGTTCCTGGGGATACATTTTCATATTCGCTTTCGGATGGGTAATTTGCTCGAAAGTGGTGGGTTTTTCCTCTAGGGATTTGACCACTAACTGGGAGAGAGATTCGATAAACATCGGGTGAGTGTTAAGAGCCGGTACTCGCTGAAAATGTTCAATTCCCGCTTCTTCCGCCACTTCTCGGTACTCTATATCGATTTCTTGCAGGGTTTCGATGTGTTCCGAGACAAAGCTAATCGGCACGACCAATAAATTCTTAATTCCCTGCTCTCCCAACTCTTTTAAAGCATCTTCAGTATAGGGTTTTAGCCATTCCACCGGACCGACGCGACTTTGATAGGCTAAAGTGTACTGATTGGGTCGGTTGAGCGTACGCATGATCGCCCTAGTGCATTCTTCAATTTCCCTTTGATAGGGATCTCCCGCTTCCTCCACATAACTTTGGGGGACACCATGGGCGCTAAAAAAGATATGTACTTGGTCAGGATTAGCACACTGCTCTAACTCTCGCGCAATCAGATCCGCCATAGCACTCAGATAGGTGGGATGATCGTACCAAGAGGGGATGAGAGTATATTCCGTCAAACGTAGATAGGGATCCTGCTGCCACATTTCCTCCAGTACACGAAAACTGGAACCACTGGTGCTGATGGAAAATTGGGGATAAAGGGGGAGAATAACTAATTTTTTGATATGATCCCGTTTAATCCGCTCGATCGCTTCTTCGGTGAAGGGGTTCCAATAACGCATCCCGATATAAACGCTCACCTCGCGGCCCATTTCCGCGAGACGTTGTTGCAGTGCCGTGGCCTGTGCTTCCGTAATCTTGAGTAAAGGGGAGCCACCACCAATCTGACGGTAATTTTCTTGGGATTTACTCGCTCTTAGCGTCGATATTAACCAAGCTAACGGTTTTTGTAATCCTTTGATCGGTAAACGGATGATCTCTGGGTCAGAAAAAAGGTTAAATAGAAAAGGACGCACATCCTCTAACCGCTCCGGCCCACCCAAATTTAATAATAAAACGCCAACGCGACCCATAGTGTTAACAGATAATTTTTAAATTTTCAGATTCTTTACCAAGTTTAACAATATATCGGTGGAACCGTTAAAACAAATTACAGGCTACAGAGAACTTAATCAAATCTTGGAGGTTGATCTTGGCTACAATTTTACGTCCCCTCAGTTATCAATATCAATGGCTTTACGATGGTATCTCCCGTCTGGCTGCCCTAGCAGTGGGTGGCGAGTCCCGTTTTCGGCAATTGGCCCTAGAAGGTTTAAAAATCGCTAAAAATGACCCTATCCTCGATCTCTGTTGTGGTGCGGGTCAAACCACCCGTTATTTAGTCCCCCTATCCGATCACTGTACCGGTTTAGATGTCTCTCCTGTGGCTCTGGAGCGAGCTAGTTTAGCGGTACCGCAAGCGCATTATGTGGAGGGATTAGCCGAAAAAATGCCCTTTAGTGCCGGAGAATTCGCCTTTGTTCATACTAGCGCCGCTCTCCACGAAATGGAACCAGAGCAGTTAGAGGAAATTCTTAAAGAAGTGTATCGAGTTCTCAGACCGGGGGGAATTTTTGCTCTCGTGGATTTTCATCGACCCACTAACCCGCTTTTTTGGCCTTCTTTAGCCCTATTTTTGCAATTATTTGAAACCGATACCGCTTGGCAGTTTATCGATCGGGACTTGATCCAATCTTTACAGGCGATCGGTTTTCGTGATTGTCAACAAAAATTATACGCTGGTGGTAGTTTACAGGTGATTCAAGCGGCCAAGTGAAGGGATGGATCCGGCATTATTTTCAGGGGCTGTCGGTCATTTATACTAAATAAGGCAACGGTTTTTTAATCAAGCTGAGTTCGATCGACTCGCTGCCAGTTATTTTTGAGAAGTTAATGACTAGAGCAAAAATTCTACAACCTGATTTAATTTTAGGGGATACGATTCTCGGTCTCACTCTGGAGATTTTGAGTCAGCATCAGATTAAGGGATTGATTCTCGATGTGGACGATACCCTTGTTCCCCTCCAGGAAACGACGGTTTCTGACGATTTACAGCGTTGGGTCGATTCCTTGCGTCTTTATCTACCGATTTGGTTGGTCAGCAATAATCTCAGTGAAAATCGCATCGGCGCGATCGCTGATAATTTACAACTTCCCTACCTTCTCGGTGCGGTGAAACCCTCTCGACGCAAACTCCGGCAAGCGATGGCAGCCATGAGTCTCCCCCCCCAACAAATTGCTATGGTTGGCGATCGCTTGTTTACCGATGTTTTAGCGGGAAATCGTCTGGGAATGTTTACCATTCTGGTGAAACCAATGGTAAATCCCTTGACGGGGGGGGCAGCTTATCCAATCCACGATTTTGAGGTGTGGATATCACAAATTCTCGGCGTTTCCCTGCATCCGCAGCATTACTTAATAAAACCTGACCAATCCTCACAAAAGTAAATATTAAAAAATACTTAACTATAGAGGTAAATGGCGAAAAGTAGGAAATACTATAGAGGATTTGAAATGAGGTCAGCCGAGATAAAGACCTTAACGAAAATATGGCACGGGAATTCCCCACCCTGAGCAAGCGCACTGGTGGGGATCCCCCGACCGCCTTGTTTACCTCCGATCAAAGCCTGTACTATAATAGACCTCTTGTAAAAATCAAAAATCTTCCCTTAGGTGAGGAGCCAGTAGTCAGTATTCAGGAGAATTAAGAATGAGAATTAATCAATTAAATGCTCTGTTTAGGGATTTTATGCAATTTTATGCCTATTTTTCTCATTTTTGAACTCTCAAAAATTAATTAGGCAAGAACTCTCATCTCAAAAGCTTAGTCAAGTGATGGGAGCAGTCTGGTGGTGGGATTATCTCAGGTAGCTCTCAACAAGGTTTGACCAAAGCTCAAAAACGAAGAAAAAACAGCTTGGTTAGGAGAATGTTACTCGCAGGTTTTGCAGCCAACGACTAGGTCATTAGGCATTGAGAATAAATAAACTTTATAGATAAAACTCCTTCTACCCTTTTGAGAAAAGGTGAAACATGATTAAGTGTAAAACTTATTTATGCTTACTGCCTAACGATTAAGTAGTATAGACCTCTTGCATAAATCCGAAAACAAACGATAGAAACAATAATGGGAGGGACTTTCAGTTAATTATTTATTAGTAGTTGATAATCTTCAAAAATGTTGCTGTACAAGGATCGACTTAAGACTTTTGCAAGAGGTCTATT